>NZ_JALNUQ010000025.1:0-50151 GCF_026540875.1 Sphingomonas sp. GM_Shp_2 | reverse complement strand
GGCCGCCAAGGGGGCCGTGTTCGCCGAAAATGGCGGTCTTGATCTTGCCGAAGATGCTCAATTCTTCCTCCACGGTGATGGCTTGCGGGTGGAAGAACGCGGGTGGGAGGGGTTTGATGCATCGACGTGGCGGGATTGGCTGGCGGCCGGCACGGGTCGTCGTGGGGGGGGCGTTCGGGGATCGCGAATTAACCCCCTCCCCTACCGGGGAGCATGGGCGACCTGATGCTGGAGGGGAGCCGCGGCTTTAGCCGTGGAGCGGGTGAGGGATTGCCAAGCAGCGCTGCACTGCTGGTCTGCCCCTCACCCTCCCACCGCTTTCGCGGCGGGCCCCTTCCAGCATCAGGTCGTCCATGCCCCCGGCATGGACTAAACAGCGCGGGGCGCTGTTTACCTGATGCTCCCGGCGGGGAGAGGGATTAGATGTTACTCGGCGGCTTGGGCGTGCGTGCCCTTGTCGAGCAACGGCTTCAGATATTTGCCGGTGTAGCTGCGGGGCTCCGCGGCGACGGTTTCGGGGGTGCCGGCGGCGACGATCTCGCCGCCCTTGACGCCGCCTTCCGGTCCCAGGTCGACGATCCAGTCGGCGGTTTTGATCACATCCAGATTATGTTCAATCACCACCACGGTGTTGCCCTGTTCAACCAGCGCGTGGAGGACCTCCAGGAGCTTGCGGACATCCTCGAAATGCAGGCCGGTGGTGGGCTCGTCGAGGATGTAGAGCGTGTTGCCGGTGGCGCGGCGGGCGAGTTCCTTGGCGAGCTTCACGCGCTGCGCCTCGCCGCCCGACAATGTCGTCGCCTGCTGCCCGACCTTGACATAGCCCAGGCCCACCTCGACCAGCATCGCCATCTTGTCGCGGATCGGCGGCACGTTGACGAAGAAGGCGGCGGCATCCTCGACGTTCATGTCGAGCACGTCGGCGATCGACTTGCCCTTGAACTTCACCTCCAGCGTCTCGCGATTGTAGCGCGCACCATGGCACACGTCGCAGGTGACATAGACGTCGGGGAGGAAGTGCATCTCGATCTTGAGTACGCCATCGCCCTGGCACGCCTCGCACCGTCCGCCCTTCACGTTGAAGGAGAAGCGGCCGGGCTTGTAACCGCGCGCCTGTGATTCCGGGAGCCCCGCGAACCAGTCGCGGATCTGGGTAAAGGCGCCGGTATAGGTCGCCGGGTTCGATCGCGGGGTGCGGCCGATCGGCGACTGGTCGATGTCGATGACCTTGTCGAGATGCTGGAGCCCGGTGATCTTGTCGTGCTTGCCCTGCAGGATGCGCGCGCCGTTCAACTGGCGTGCGGCGGCGGCATAGAGCGTGTCGATGGTGAAGCTCGACTTGCCCGAACCCGACACGCCGGTGATGCAGGTAAAGGTGCCGAGCGGGATCGACGCAGTGACGCCGGTCAGGTTGTTGGCAGTGGCATTGTGCACGGTCAACTGCTTGCCCGAGCCCTTGCGCCGCTTGGGCGGGACGACGACTTCGCGCGTGCCGTTGAGGTAGTCGGCGGTGATCGAGGTCTTGGACTTGAGCAGCTGCTTCAACGTGCCGTGCGCGACGATCTCGCCGCCATGGACGCCGGCGCCCGGCCCCATGTCGATGACGTAATCGGCGGTGCGGATCGCATCCTCGTCATGCTCGACGACCAGCACGGTGTTGCCGAGGTCGCGCAGGCGGCGGAGTGTGGCGAGCAGCATGTCGTTGTCACGCTGGTGCAGGCCGATCGAAGGCTCGTCGAGCACGTAGAGGACGCCGGACAGCCCGGAGCCGATCTGCGAGGCAAGGCGGATGCGCTGGCTCTCACCGCCCGACAGCGTGCCCGAGGTACGGTCGAGGTTCAGGTAATCGAGGCCGACATTGTTGAGGAAGCCGAGCCGCTCGACGATCTCCTTCAGGATGCGTTCGGCGATTGCGCGCTGCTGGTCCGACAGGTGGTTCGGCATGTCGGTGAAGAAGGCGAGCGCATCGACCACCGACAGGCGGGTGCCGTGCGCGATGTCCCGGCCGGCGATCTTCACCGCCAGCGCCTCGGGCTTGAGGCGGGCGCCGTGGCAGGTGTCGCAGGGCTTGGAGGACTGGTATTTGGACAGTTCCTCGCGCATCCAGGCGCTCTCGGTCTGGAGCATGCGGCGGTTGAGGTTGCCGATCACGCCCTCGAACGGCTTCTTCACGTCATACGACTTCTTGCCGTCGACAAAGGTCAGCGTGACCGCCTTGCCCTTGGTGCCGTGCAGGATGATGGACTGGACCTTGGGGTCGAGATCCTTCCAGGCGGTGTCGAGCGCAAAGCCGAACTCGCGCGCGAGGCTGCCCAGCACCTGCATGTAATAGGGGCTGGGCGGATTGGACTTGGCCCAGGGCACGACCGCGCCCTTCTTGATCGACAGGTCGTGATTGGGGACGACGAGATCCTCGTCGAAGAGCAGCGTCTCGCCCAGGCCGTCGCAGGCCGGGCACGCGCCCTGCGGCGCGTTGAACGAGAAGAGGCGCGGCTCGATCTCGGAAATGGTGAAGCCCGAGACGGGGCATGCAAAACGTTCGGAAAAGACGATGCGGCCCGGCGGCGCGTGGTCGCCGAGGACCGCGGACTTGGGCGTGGTCGGCTCGACCGGATCGGCGGGGTCGACATAGGCGAGGCCGTCGGCCAGCTTCAGCGCGGTCTCGAAACTGTCGGCAAGGCGCGTGGCAAGGTCGCCGCGCACGACGAGGCGGTCGACCACCACCTCGATGTCGTGCTTGAACTTCTTGTCCAGCGCGGGGGCTTCCTCGATGTCGTACAGCTCGCCGTCGATGCGCACGCGGGTGAAGCCCGCCTTCTGCCACTCGGCCAGTTCCTTGCGATACTCGCCCTTGCGGCCGCGAACGACGGGGGCGAGGAGGTAGAGGCGCGTCCCCTCCGGCAGGGCCATCACCCGGTCGACCATCTGGCTGACCTGCTGCGCGGCGATCGGCTCGCCGGTGGCGGGCGAATAGGGAATGCCGACGCGCGCCCAGAGCAGGCGCATGTAATCGTAGATCTCGGTAACGGTCGCCACCGTCGAGCGCGGATTGCGGCTGGTCGTCTTCTGCTCGATCGAGATGGCGGGCGACAGGCCCTCGATATGATCGACGTCGGGCTTCTGCATCAGCTCCAGGAACTGGCGCGCATAGGCCGACAGCGACTCGACATAGCGGCGCTGCCCCTCGGCATAGATGGTGTCGAAGGCGAGGCTGGACTTGCCCGAGCCCGACAGGCCGGTGATGACCGTCAGCGTGTCGCGGGGGATGTCGATATCGACATCCTTGAGGTTATGCTCGCGCGCGCCGCGCACCGAAATCTTGGTCAGGGACATGAGGCGAGTTCTACTTCCGTTCCGCTCGGGAGGCCAGAGCCGGAAGATAGGAAGCGATCACCTGCGTTACGAGGGTGGCGGATGGGCCACCCTCGTCATCCCCATCCTAAAACGCGCTCCAATCGTCGTCGTCGAGCTTCAGGGCGGCGTTGCCCTGTACGCGGGCCGGGCGGGCGGTGCGCGGTGACGGCATCTTCGCGACCGGCGCTGGGGCACGCGGGGCGGCGGGCGCCGGGGCGTCCCGGTCGTCGACGCGGAAGCGGTGGACCTGTTGTTCGAGCATGCCGGTCTCGTCGGTCAGGGCACGGACGGCGGCGGTCACCTCCTCGACCATCGCCGCATTCGCCTGCGTCGCGGTGTCCATCTCGCCGATCGCCAGGTTCACCTGCTGGATGCTGGCCGCCTGCTCGCCCGCGCTGCCCGCAATGGCGGTGACGAAGGTCGCGATCTCGTTGATGCCGGTGGTGATCGCACGCAGCGACTGGTCCGTCTGCTGCGCCAGGTCGACGCCGCTGCGCACGCGCTGCACGGTGGCGGTGATGCGCGCGTTGATGTCGCGCGCCGCTTCTGCCGAGCGTTCGGCCAGCGCCCGCACCTCGGACGCGACAACGGCGAAGCCCTTGCCCGCCTCGCCGGCGCGTGCCGCCTCGACCCCGGCGTTGAGGGCGAGGAGGTTGGTCTGGAAGGACAATCCGTCGATCAGCGCGATGATCTCGGCGATTTCGTTGGACGAGCGTTCGATGTCACCGATCGCGGCGACGGTGCGGCGCACGATCTCCTCGCTGGTGTTCACGTCGCGGCTCGCCTTGTGCACGATCGTCTCGGCGGCGCGCGCCTGATCGGCGGTCTGGCGGACGGCACCGGCGATCTCGTTGATCGCGGCCGAGCTTTCCTCCAGGCTGGCCGCCTGTTGCTCGGCGCGGCGCGCGAGGTCGTCGGTGGCGGCATGCATTTCGGCGGTGCTGGCGGCGATGCCGCTGGTGTTGCCGCGCACACCCGCCAGGGCCGCGGACAGGCGCGAGACGGCGGTGTTGAAGTCGCGTTCCAGCGAGGCATAGGACGCCGGAAAGTCCTGAAGCCGGGCACGCAGATCGGATTCGGCGAGTTGCGCCAGCGCGGCGCCGACCTGATCGACCACCATCTGCTGCTCGGCATCGGCGCGCGCCTTGGCGACCGCGGCATCGCGGAACACCACCACCGAGCGCGACATCACGCCGATCTCGTCCCCGCGCGCCTCGTCGGTGACGGTGACGCCGTGATTGCCGCGCGCCAGCGTATCCATGACGCCGGTCAGCCGCACGATCGGCCGCGCCAGCGAGCGGGCAAGCAGGACCGACAGGGTGATCGCCGCCGCCAGCAGGGCAAGGCCGCCCAGAACCAGCGCCCAGCGCCCGGTGCTGATCGCGGCATCGCGCATGTCACGCGCCGCCACCATATGCTCCGCCTGGTCGGCACGCAGCGCACGGAGTGGCGCAAGGACGGGGAGCATCGTCACGGTCTTGCTGGACGCACGCAGCACCTCCTGCGCGGCGGCAGGATCGGTACGCGCCTGCGCGATCAGCGGCTCGCCGATCTGCTGGCGCCAGTCGGCGATCTTGGCAGCCGAACTGGCCACCTGACGCGCCTGTTCGGGTTGCTGCTTCAGCATCGCCTGCAACTTGTCGGCGGACGCGATGCCATCCTCGCGCGCTTCGCGATATTGCTTCAGATAATTCTCGTCACGCGTGATGAGAAAGCCGCGCACCTGGCTGTTCTGGCGCAGGATGGCGATCTCCATCGCCAGCGCCTCGGTAAAGATGTCCTGTGCCAGAACGCTGCGGTGGCTGGTCGCTTCGATCCTGGCGAAGGCGCCCCACAGCACCGCCATCATGACAAGCACGCCCAACACGACGAGCGCAAAGGCTCCGCCGATCTTCTTGGATATTGGCAGAGAATTCACGTCGTATCGCCCCCGAAAACCTTTGTGTATCAAGGGTGAACTGGATCAGGATCCATCAAGGGCGAGTTAACGCGCGGAGCGGCGGCGGCCGCAAAAAAGGGCCCGCCGGCACATGCCGACAGGCCCCTTCTCATTCCCAATACCGCGATCGGTGCGTGAACGACGTCAGAAGTTCATCGTCGCGCCGATGACGATCTGGCGACCCAGCGCGTCATAACGCTGCGGCAGTGTGTTGTTGAAGGTCAACGCGGCCTGACGCGAGTTCTGGATGATCGGCGGATCGCGATCGAACACGTTGTTCGCAGCAAGGCGCAGCGCGAACTGCCGCGACACATTGAACGCCATGGATACGTCGAAGAAGTCCTGCGCACCGATGCGGAAATAGGTGGTGCGCCGGCGTGCCGCGGTGCCGCCGATCGTCGGATCGCCCGAATTGTCCGCGCTGGTGAGCGGCCCGGTGTGGCGCCAGTTGAACGAGATGTTGAACACCGAATCGGGCGTCGTGTAGGTGGTGCGCATCGTGTGCGACCATTTCGGGATCAACTGACCGCAAGCGACGCCGTTCGAGAAATAGCCGGCGCAGTTATATTGCGGACGCAACGGCGAATCCTGAGCACCAGCGAGCGTGGTCAGCGAGCCGTTGAAGTTCAGGTCGATGCGTCCCGCCTGCTGCATGCGCAAGGTGTACTGGCCTTGGAAGTCCCAGCCATTGCCCAGCGTCCTGTACAGATTGGTCGTCCCCTCGCGGAAGAAGCCCGACGTGGGGTTGGTACCCGGGGCATTGTACAGGATGCCGGTCACCGGATCACGCACGACGCCGCGGCAGAAGAACGGATCGCCGTTCGACGCCACGCACCCTTCGGCGAAATAGCTCGCTTCCTGATACCCCAGCGAACCGTTGAGGCGGATCTGGTAGCGATCGACCGAGAAGAACAGGCCCGGAATGAAGCTGGGCTGGAGTACCAGTCCATAGGTCAGCGTGTAGGCGGTTTCCGGATCGGCGGTCCAGCCGCCCGATCGCGCGGTACATGTATTGTCCGGGCAGATCAGGGTTTCGCTGCCATACAGCGCGTCGGACAGGCCGGTCGCGCGACAGACCTCGCGCGAGGCGATCGGTGCGCCGCGCGTGCCGTTGGCATTGACGGTCGGGGCGCAGAAGTCCGTCACGGCCAAGGTGCGGTACGTCTGCTGCGTCGCCTGCCGGATCTCGATCACGGTCGGGGCGCGCTGCGCCTTGTTGTAGGATGCGCGGAAGGTGATGTCGCGGACCGGGGCGTAGAGCCCCTCCACCTTCCAGGTGGTGAAGACCGAGGGGTTGGTGCTGTACTTCGACACGCGGAAGCCGCCATTCGCCTGCAACAGATGCGCGAAGCGCCGGTCCTGCATCAACGGCGCCTGGATCTCGATGTTCGATTCCCAGACATGCTGGCGAAGATCGGCTTCGTTGTTCCCATATTGCACGCGGTATGCCTCGTTCGCACCGGAGAAGAACCGGTCCTCGCGATATTCCGCACCCAGCGCGATCGCGAGGCCGTCTTCCGCCCAGGGCGAGGTAATGCCGTATTTGCCAAGGTCGCCGGTGACGGTGGAGATGACGTTGTACAGTTCGCCGCCACTGTTGACGGCGCCGTCGGTAGCCCCGCCGAACATATAGTTGATCGCCGCGGTATCGTTGAAGCCAGCACGGAAGGCATCAAAGGGAAGACAGGCGCGATCGGTGCCCGTCACCACCGAACGGCAGGTCGGCGTGCCGTTCACGTTCACCACGTCCAGTGCGCGGTTGACGCGAACCGGGTCCGAGAACCGGGCGTAGGCCGTATCCATGCGGTTGAACGCATAGACACCGCCGATGTCATACGTCCACGCCTCGCCAACATTGCCGCGCACGCCGCCGGTGGCCCGGATACCCTTGTTGATGAAGGTATTGGTCTGAAGCGGCTGACCATCGAAACGATAGCGCACGTCCAGCGGCGCGAACGTCCCCGCCCGCCCGGCATTGGTGCCGCACAGGGTATTCGCCTGGCTGCCCGACAGAAACGGATTGTCGCAGTTCACCTGATAGGGCGTCGAGCCGAAGACCGTGGAACTGTAGACCCGCAGCGGCGACCCGTTGCGCGATTCGTTGCGGAACCAGAGCGCGTCGGCGTAGACCTCCACCTCCGGCGCGATCTTGAAGTTGAAGAAGGCGCCGCCGGTGAAGCTCTCCGACTCGCGCTGGAGCGGCGTGAACTCATAGGGGTTGGCCGCATTGCCGCGCCCCGGCCCAAAGGCGACAAAGGTGCGCGAACCGTTCGGGTTGTTGACGAACGACTGCCCCGCGGTCGGGCCGCCGCGCGGCAGGATGAAGCCGCTGGACGAATAGCTCGACAGCGGCGTGCAGGCCACGGGACCGTTGCGAACGGTTTCTTGGATGTAGCAGGGCGAATAGGAACGGTCGGAATAGTTGACCTGATCCGCGGTGCGATAGTTGAAGAAGGTCGAGACGCGCAGACGATCGTCCAGCATCTTCTTGCCCGCGGTGATGGTGATGTCGGCGCGGCCGCCATCGTTGGTCAGGCCGAGTGGCGTCGCGAAGCCGTTGGTACGTGCCAGCGGCGTGACAAATGTTTCGCGATTATTATGGTTGTAGAAGTTGTAGTTGCCATCGATGCGCAGCCCGTCGAAATCCTTGCGCAGGATGAAGTTGATGACGCCCGAAACCGCGTCGGAGCCGTACACCGACGAGGCACCGCCCGACAGCACGTCGATCCGCTCCAGCAACGAAGCGGGAATGATGTTCGTATCCTGTCCGTTCTGCGTGCCGAGTCGCTTGCCGTCGAGCAGCACCAGCGTACGCTCGAAGCCCAGGTTGCGCAGCTTGAGGCGCTGGCGGCCGTCCGAGTCCTGATAGTTCTGCTGGCTGTCCGGCGCGATCTGCGGCAGGCGGTTCAGCACCTCCTCGACGTTCAGCGGACCCTGTGCCTGGATATCCTGCGCGGTGACCGAGGTGATCGGTGAGGCGGAGCTGGTGTTCGGCCGGGCGATGCGCGTGCCGGTGACGATCAGCACGCCGTCGTCGGTCGCGGTGGCCTGTCCGCGGATCGCGGCGGCGCGGGTGTCGGCCGCTTCGGCGGCGAGCGATCCCTGTGCGCTGCCCCCCTGATCGGCATCATCACCGTCTGCGTCGTCGTTGGAGGTCTGTGTGGACGGGCTGGTCGTCTGTGCACCCCAGGCGGGCGCAGCGAACATCATCAACGCGCTGGCCAGCGCAAGCGATGATACCGATTGCTTGAGCATGTCTTCCCCTGTTTTACCGCCAGTGCTTTGTGCTGCGGCTTGGGGAAGATGTCCGGGATATTACGTCACCTCGTCAATACCGATATAATACATGTGCAGCAGTGGACTTGTCCTATTCAGGAAATGCTGACAATCTTTCAAAAGATTACGTCGCAAGAAGTTGATTACCAGTCATATTTTTCATTTCCACCGACCGGCCGTGCAAAATGTCTTGGCAGGATAATTCCTGCCTTTTCAACGAACGACAATGATCACGACCCGATGGATCGGTGTGGCACCTTCGCAACGCGGACAAAAAAAAGACCTGCCGGCGGGGGGTGCCGGCAGGTCGAGGGGGGAGCTTTTTGGAAGGAATCAGAAGTTGATCGTGGTGCCGATCGCGATCTGGCGGCCCAGCGAGTCGTAGCGCGCGGGGATGGTGTTGTTGCGTGCCAGCGCGATGTCGTACGAGTTCGGCAGGATCGGCGGCACCTTGTCGAACAGGTTGTTCGCGATGATCCGGAAAGCGAACTGGCGGGCGATGTTGAAGGTCAGCGCCAGATCGAAATAGCTCTGCGGATCGATGCGGTAGAAGGTGGCGCGTGCCCGCTCCGGCGTGCCGCCGATCGCCTCGTCGCCCGAATTGTTGGCGCTGGTCAGCGAGCCGACATAGCGCCAGTTGAACGAGGCGTTGAAGACGTTGTCCGGCGTGCTCCAGGTGGTGCGGAAATTATGCGACCACTTGGGCAGCAACTGGCCGCAACCATTACCATAATAGCCCACGCAGTTGCGTTGCGGCTGGATCGGCGAATCCTGGCCACCGGCGAAGGTGGTCAGCGAGCCGTTGAAGTTGAAGTCGAAGCGGCCGGCGCCGCCCGCGTTCAGCGTGTATTGGCTCTGGAAATCCCAGCCGCGGGCGATGGACTGGTAATAGTTGGTGGTGCCCTGACGGATGAAGCCGCTGGTCGGGTTGGTGGCGCCCGGCGAGAAGAGGTTGCCGGCCGCGTTGCGGACGATGCCCGAGCAGAAGAACGGGTCGCCGCCCGAGCGCAGGCAGCCGTCGGTGTAGTAGCTGTAGTCGTTATAGCCCAGCGAGTCGTTGATCTTGATGCGGTAGCGATCGACCGAGAAGATCAGGCCGCGGATGAAGCTGGGCTTCACGACGAGGCCATAGGTCTGGGTATAGGCGGTTTCGGGGTCGGCGACGAAGCCGCCCGAGCGGGTGGTGCACTGGTCGTTCGGGCAGATGAGCGAGGTGCTGCCGTACAGGGCGTCCGACAGGCCGGTGGCGCGGCACACTTCGCGCGAGGCGATGGGCGTGCCGTACACGACCTGGCCGGTGGCCGGATCGGTGGTGCGGGTGGGCGCGCAGAAGTCGTTCTGCGACCCCCCTTGCGTGCCGTAGCTGATGTTCTGCGCCTGGCGGATCTCGATCACGGTCGGCGCGCGCTGCGCCTTGTTGAACGAGGCGCGGAAGGTCAGGTCCGACACCGGCGCCCACAGCGCCTCGGCCTTCCAGGTGTTGAAGGTCTGCGGGTTGGAGCTGTACTTCGAAACGCGGAAGCCGCCGTTGACCTGCAACAGATGGGCGAACGGCTTGCGCTGCACGAGCGGCGCCTGCACCTCGATGTTCGATTCCCACACGTCCTGCGAGGTCGAGAAGTCCTCGCCGCCGTTCAACTGGCGGTACAGATCGTTGGCATAGCCGCGGAAGCTGTCCTTGCGATATTCGGCGCCGAGCGCGATGGCCAGGCCGTCCTCCGCGAAAGGCGAGGTGACGCCATACTTGCCGAGATCGCCGGTCACGCTGGTGACCACGTCCCACAGCTCGCCGACGCTGCCCTGCGACTGGAGGTCGCCGGTCAGCAGGTAGTTCATCACCGCGGCACCGGGCACGCCGGCGCGGAACGCGTCGAGCGGCACGCACGACGGGTCGGTGCCGTTCACCACCGAGCGGCAGGTGGGCGTGCCGTTGACGCTGACCACGTCCAGCGCACGGTTGACGCGGGTGTAATCGGGGATGTCGCCTGCGGTGATCGTCTGCTGGTTGCGGGCATAGACGCCGCCGACGTCATAGGTCCACGCATCGCCCACCTTGCCGCGGATGCCAGCGGTCGCGCGGATGCCCTTGTTGACATATTCGTCGAGCACATAGGGCAGGTCGTTGAAGCGATAGCGCACGTCGAGCGGCGCGGTCGCGGTGGCCGAGCCCGCCTGCGCGCCGCACAGCGTCGTCGCCTGCGCGCCCGACAGGAACGGATTGTCGCAATTCACCTGATACGGCGTGGTGCCATAGGCGGTGTAGCTGAGGATGCGGTTGGGATAGCGGTTGTAGGACTTGTCCCGGAACCAGATCGCCGAGCCGTACAGTTCGGTATCCGAACCCAGTTGCAGCGTGGCGAAGCCGCCGGCGTTCCAGCGTTCGAGCTGGCGCTGGTAGGAATAGCCGTCATACGGGTTGGCGGCGTTGCCCGGCCCTGCGCCATAGGGCACGAAGGTGCGCGTGCCGTTGGGGTTGTTCACCAACTGCGCGCCGTTGTTCACGGTGCCGGCGGGCTGGATGTAGCCGCTGGGCGAATAGGTGGACAGGGTGCAGGACAGCGGACCGTCCTTGCCGTTTTCGACCAGCTGGCAGGGCGAGCTGGAGCGCGCCGAATAGTCGACCACGTCGGCCTGACGATAGTTGACGAAGCCCATCAGGCTGAGCGCGTCGCCGAACAGCTTCTTGCCGGCGGTCAGCGTGATGTCGGACCGGCCGCCATCGTTGGTCAGCCCGCGCGGCGAGGTGAAGGAATTGTTGCGCGCGATCGGCGAGACCAGCGTGTCGCGGTTGTTGTGGTTGTAGAAGCTGTAGTTCGCATCCAGCCGGACGCCCTCGAAGCTGGGGCGCAGGATGAAGTTGACGACGCCGGCGACCGCGTCCGAGCCGTAGACCGACGAAGCGCCGCCCGACAGCACGTCGATGCGCTCCAGCAGCGACGGCGGGATGATGCCGGCGTCCTGGCCGTTCTGGGTGCCCAGGCGCTTGCCGTCGATCAGCAACAGCGTGCGCTCAAAGCCCAGGCTGCGCAGCTTGATGCGCTGGCGGCCGTCCGAATCCTGATAGTTCTGCTGGCTGTCCGGTGCGACCTGCGGCAGGCGGTTCAGCACTTCCTCGACGTTCAGCGGCGCCTGCGCCTTGATGTCCTGCGTGGTGACCGAGGTGATCGGCGCGGCGGACGCGACGTTGGGCCGCTGGATGCGCGTGCCGGTGACGACCAGGGTCTGGCCCTCGCCATCCTCCTGCGGTGCCGCGGCCTGCTGTCCGCCGATCGCGGCAGCGCGCGTCTCGGCCGACTGCTCGACCGCATCGGTGGTCGCCGGATCGGTATTGGACGCTTGCTGCGCCAGCGCCGGCACGGCGGATAGGACCAGCGACCCCGCCAGCGCCATGATCGATACAGACTGCTTCAGAACCATCTCGAACCCCTTGCCCCACATTTTGTTGATTCAATTCCGTGGGTTGAGAGCCATGTTTTCGAGAGATTCTCTTGTCAGTCAATACCTCATTGATACCTTTGGGTAGACCAATGCAGTTTAAATGTTGCAGCCAGGGACAAGGCATGCATTGTTTGGGACAAGGCGCGGTGGACGATCCGGGCCAAGGGGGATGACGATGACGACGCGGCGATCGGTACTTCAAGCATCGGTATTGGGCGGGATGGGCGCCGCCGCGGCGATGGCGGGCGGCGCGCGGGCGGCGGGCAAGGACGCCGCCGGTTCGGCGCTGATCGTGTCGACCTGGGATTTCGGCGCCGCCGCCAACGATGCCGCCTTTGCCGCGATGAAGGCGGGCGGCACGCTGATCGATGCGGTGGAGGCCGGCGGCAAGGTGCCGGAGGCGGACCCGAGCAACCATTCGGTCGGCTATGGCGGCTATCCCGATCGCGACGGGCATGTGACGCTGGACGCGGTCATCATGGACGATGCCGGCGGCGTCGGCGCCGTGGCGGCGCTGGAGGAGACCATGCACGCGATCTCCGTGGCGCGCGCGGTGATGGAGAAGACGCCCCACACGATGCTGGTCGGCGAAGGCGCGACGCGCTTTGCGCGCGACCAGGGCTTTCCGCGCCAGAACCTGCTGACGCCGGAGGCCGAGGCGGAATGGCGCAAATGGCTGACCACCGCGCGGTATCGCCCGGTCGCCAACAGCGAGGTCGGCACCTATGGCGCCGCGCCCCCCCACCGCACGCCCGGCGGCGCGCTGGATCATGACACGATCGGCCTGCTGGCGCGCGACACCAGCGGCCGGATGGCGGGCGCGTGCACCACATCGGGCATGGCATTCAAGATGCGCGGCCGGGTCGGCGATTCGCCGCAGGTCGGCGCCGGCCTCTATGTCGAGCGCGGCGTGGGCGGCGCCACCTCCACCGGGCTGGGCGAGGAAGTGACGCGCGTATCGGGCACCGCCCGCGTCGTCGCCTCGATGCGCGCCGGCCTTGCCCCACAGGCGGCGTGCGAGGAAGTGGTGCGCCACATCGCGGCCCTGCGCCGCGACGCGATCAAGGGCGTGCAGGTCGGCTTCCTGGCGATGGATACCAGGGGGCGGATCGGCGCCTTCTGCCTGCTGCCCGGCTTCACCTATGCGGTGACCGACACCGCCGGGCGGACGACGGTGCTGAAGGCGCCATCGTTGTTCAAGGCATGACATACCGGCTGGAGGTCTGTGTCGAGGATGCCGCCGGGATCGCCGCGGCGGCATCGGGCGGCGCCGACCGCATCGAGCTGTGCAGCGCGCTGGGCGTCGGCGGCCTGACGCCGCCGGCCTCGCTGATCCGCGCGGCGGCGGCGGCCCCCCTGCCCGTCCATCTGCTGTGCCGCCCGCGCCAGGGCGGGTTCGTCTGCGACGCGGCGGACCGGGCGCTGGTCGCCGATGACATCCGCGGCGCAGCGGAGGCCGGGCTGGCGGGCGTGGTGATCGGCGCGAGCCGGGCGGACGGCACGCTGGACACCGATACGCTGGCCGCGTGGGTGGCGCTGGCGCGCGAACTGGGGGCGGCGCGCGGAAGCGCGCTGTCGCTGACGCTGCACCGGGCGTTCGATCTGGTGCCGGACATGGCCGCGGCCCTGGACGATGCGATCGCACTCGGCTTCGACCGGGTGCTGACCTCGGGCGGGGCGGTGAAGGCGGTGGACGGCGCAGCGGCTCTGGCCGCGCTGGTCGAACGATCGGCGGGGCGGATCGGCATCCTGGCGGGCAGCGGCGTGTCCCCCGCCACCGCGCAGGCGATCCTCGCGACCGGGGTGCGCGAACTCCACGCCTCGTGCCGGCGCGCCGTGGCGCAAGGCGACGACACGCTGGTGCGGTTCGGCTTTGCCGCCGCGCAACGCATGGAAACCGACGCGGGAATCGTCGCCACCCTGGCGCAGATGGTGAAGTGCGCTTGAATAATACCAATATATGACTTACGCTTCCCAACGAGCGGTTTGCCACGGCGGTGACCGCCTGCGCGTCGTTCGGCCCGAGGCTTGTCGCCAAGCGCCTGCCGGTCGCCCGCGCACCCCATTCTTGGCCGACAAGGAGCCAGCGCGCCTGCCATGACGGATGATCCGCAGATCGCAACCCGCAGCGAAACGGACACGCTGATGCACGCCGAGGCGGCCGAGGCGAGCGCGGCGGTACGTCGCCTGATTGCCGCCAATGGCGACACGCTGGCCGCGCTCGGCGCCCGGCTGCGCGCAGCACCGCCCGCCGTGGTGGTGACGTGCGCGCGCGGCTCGTCCGACCATGCCGCGACCTATGGAAAATATCTGATCGAAACGCTGGTCGGCGTGCCGGTCGCCTCCGCCGCGCCGTCGGTCGCGTCGGTGTACGAAGCCAGCGTCACCAGCCCGGCGATGTTGTGCATCGCGATCTCGCAAAGCGGGCGCAGCCCCGACCTGCTGGCCAGCGTCGCGGCGCAAAAGGCCGCAGGCGCGCATGTCGTGGCGCTGGTCAACGACACGACCTCGCCACTGGCGGAGGCGGCGGACACGCTGGTGCCGTTGATGGCCGGCCCCGAGAAGTCGGTCGCGGCGACCAAGTCGTACATCACCGCGCTCGCCGCGCTGGCGCTGCTGGCGGCGGAATGGGCCGGGGACGATGCGCTGAAGGCCGCCGTCCGGACATTGCCCGACCGGCTGGCCCAGGCCTGGAGTTGTGACTGGAGCGCTGGCCGCGAGGCCCTGGTCGATGCCACCAACCTGTTCGTCATCGGCCGCGGCTTCGGCCTGGCGATCGCGCAGGAAGCGGCGCTGAAGCTCAAGGAAACCTGTGCGCTGCACGCCGAAGGGTTCAGCGCGGCCGAGGTGCGCCACGGGCCGATGGAGATCGTCGATGCCGGTTTCCCGCTGATCGCCTTTGCCACGTCCGACAGCGCGGGCGACGGCGTGCGCGAGGCGGCGGCGGAGTTCACGACGCGCAGCGCCCGCGTGCTGCTCGCCGATGCCAAGGGCGGCGGCACACTGCCCGCGCTGGCCGACCATCCGGCCATCGAACCCATACTGATGATCCAGAGTTTCTATCGCATGGCCAACGCATTGTCGGTGGCCCGCGGGCTCAACCCCGATGCCCCGCGCCATTTGAGCAAGGTCACCCGCACGCTATGACGCTGCATCGCTTCACCAACGGCCATATCGTCACGGCCAGCGGCGTGTTGACCCGGGCGACGATCGACGTCGAAGGCGGCGTGATCGTCGCGGTCACCGGCGATGTCGGCGACGGCGAGGACGCGACCGACCTTCGCGGCGGCTGGCTGATGCCGGGCTTCATCGACACGCAGGTGAATGGCGGCGGCGGCGTGCTGTTCAACGACGAACCCACGGTGGAGGGCATCGCCGCCATCGCCGCCGCGCACGCACCCTATGGCACCACCGGCCTGATGACGACACTGATCAGTGATCGGCCGGCGGTGGTGGCGCGCGCGCTGGACGCCACCGATGCGGCGATCGCCGCCGGCGTTCCCGGCGTGCTGGGCACCCATGTCGAGGGGCCGGTGCTGGCGCTGAGCCGCAAGGGCATCCACGATCCCAGCCGTTTCCAGCCGCTCGACGACGAACTGATGGCGATCCTGACGCAGCGCCGCACCGGCCGCGTCATGGTGACGCTGGCCCCGGAACGGGTGTCGCCCGCGCAGATCGAGGCGCTGGTGGCGGCGGGCGTGTTGGTCTGCATTGGCCATACCGATGCCGACTATGCCACCACGCGCGCCGCGTTCGATGCCGGGGTGACCGGCGTGACGCACCTGTTCAATGCGATGTCGCCGCTCGTCCACCGTGCGCCGGGCGTGGTCGGCGCCGCGCTGGACGACCAGCGGGTCTATTGCGGGATCATCGTCGACGGCTTCCATGTCGATGACGCGGCGCTGCGCATCGCGCTGCGTGCCCGGCCGCTCGACCGGTTCATGCTGGTGTCGGACGCGATGCCCTGCGTGGGCGCCGCTTCCAAGGACTTCGTGCTGCAGGGCAAGCCGATCCATGTCGAGGACGGGCGCTGCGTCGGTGCCGACGGCACGCTGGCCGGCTCCGACCTGGACATGGCGGGCGCGGTGCGCGGCGCGGTGACGCGTCTCGGCCTGTTGCCCGAACAGGCGGCCGCCATGGCGGCGACCAGCCCGGCGGCGTTCCTCGGCCTGACCGCCGAGCGGGGGCAGATCGCCCCCGGCCAGCATGCCGACTGGGTGTACCTGACCGCGGACCTGACCCCGGCGGGTACCTGGATCGGTGGCGAGCCGATCGCCGCCCCGGCGGCGCTGCCGCTGGACGAACCCGTCGCCTGACCACCCCTTATCGCGTTTCCCGGAGATATCATGGCCACCATCCCCCTGTTTGCGCCGTTGGAGGGCTGGGCCGGCCCCATTCGGGACGTCCCCGACGCGGTCTTTGCCGAGGCGATGCTGGGCGACGGGATCGCGATCGATCCGGTGGCGGGCATGCTGGTCGCGCCGTGCGACGCGCAAGTGGTGACCGTTCAGCCGACCGGCCATGCGATCACGCTGGTGACGCCCGAGGGGGCCGAACTACTGATCCATATCGGGCTGGACACGGTGGCGCTGGCCGGGCGCGGCTTCGAACCGGTGGTAAAGGCCGGTGACCGCGTGGCGTGCGGGGCGGCGCTGATCCGGTTCGATCTGGACATGGTGGTGCGCGAGGCGCGCGCGGTGGTGACGCCGATCGTGGTGACCAACGGCGAACGCTTCGCGATCGAACACCGCGCGGATGCCGGCATGGTCGCGGTGGGCGATCCGCTGATGACGCTGGTGGCGCGCGCCGACGTGGCCGCCACGACCGCCGCGCAAGGGGGCGCCAGCGCCAGCCGGGTGATCGCGGTGCCGCTGGTCCACGGCATCCACGCCCGTCCCGCCGCGCGCATCGCCGACCTCGCCAAGCGGTTCGCTGCCGAGGTGACGCTGGAAAAGGACGGCACCGGCGCCAGCGCGCGCAGCCCGATCGGCCTGCTGGCGCTGGGGGTCGGGCATGGCGACACGGTGACGATCACCGCGACCGGCCCGGATGCCGAGGATGCGGTGGCCACGCTCGCCGAACTGATCCTGAGCGGCATCCATGAGGACGCGCCCGCCCCTGCCCCACCGCCGCCGCCGCCCGCGCCCGTCCTGGCGGAGCTTCCCGAAGGCGCGCTGGCTGGCGTGACCGCCGCGCCCGGCCTGGCGATCGGCACCGTCGCCCTGTGGCACGCGGAGGACCTGTCTCTGCCCGTCGAGGGCGCCGGCATCGCCGCCGAGGAAGCCTGTTTCGACGCGGCACGCCGCGCGCTGGCCGAGGAACTGGCGACGCGCAGCGCGAGCGCGACGGGGCCGGCCCGTGCGATCTTCGAGGCGCATGCCGCGATGCTGGACGACCCTGTGCTGATCGAGGCGACGCTCGCCGGCATCGCGCAGGGACAGAGCGCCGGCCATGCCTGGCGCGGCGCGATCCGGCCGCAGGCGGATGCCTTGCGTGCCGGTGGCGACCGGCGGCTGGCCGAGCGCGCGGACGACATGCGCGATCTGGAGCGGCAGTTGATCGCGCGCCTGATGGGCGTGGAGGACACGCGCGCCGACCTGGCGCCGGGCACGATTCTGGTCGCCGACGATCTGTTGCCGTCGCAATTGATGGGGCTGGACCTCGACCGGCTCGCGGGACTCGCGGTGGAGCGTGGCGGGCCGACCTCGCACGTCGCGATCCTGGCCGCCTCGCGCGGGTTGCCGGCGCTGGTCGCGATCGGCGCGGGTCTGCGCGATGTGGCCGCGGGAACGCGCGTCGTGCTGGATGCCAGCGGCGGGCTGATCCATGTCGCGCCGTCGGCCGACACGCTGGCATCTGCCGAGACGCGTATCGCAGAGGCGCAGCGCCGCCGCGCCGATGCGCTGGCACGGGCCGGTGAGGATTGCCGGACGCGCGACGGCACGCGGATCGAGCTGTTCGCCAATTGCGGCTCCGCCGACGATGCGCGGGTCGCGGTGGCGAACGGCGCGGAGGGCTGCGGCCTGCTTCGCACCGAACTGCTGTTCCTGGAACGCGACACGGCGCCCAGCCTGGAGGAACAGGTTGCCGATTATCAGGCGGTGGCCACCGCGCTGGACGGCCGGCCGCTGATCGTGCGCCTGCTCGACATCGGTGGCGACAAGCCTGCGCCCTACCTTCCCATCCCGCCGGAGGAGAATCCGGCGCTGGGCCTGCGCGGCATCCGCGTCGGCTTTGCGCACCCCGAAATCCTGGAGGACCAGATCCGCGCGATCCTGTCGGTCGAACCGGTCGGGCAATGCCGGATCATGGTGCCGATGATCGCGGGCGTCGACGAACTGCGCCGGGTCCGCGCGGTGCTGGAGGGGATCGAGGCGGGCTCGCGCGTCCAACTGGGCGTGATGGTCGAAACGCCCGCCGCCGCCGTCACCGCCGACCTGCTGGCGCGCGAAGCGGACTTCCTGTCGATCGGCACCAACGACCTGACGCAATATGCACTGGCCATGGACCGCGGCAATGCCAGCGTCGCCGGCGCGCTCGACGGGCTGCACCCGGCCGTGCTGCGCCTGATCGGGGAAACGGTGAAGGGCGCGAACGTGCATGGCCGCTGGACCGGCGTGTGCGGCGGCCTGGCCTCCGATCCGCTGGCGGTGCCGATCCTGGTCGGGCTGGGCGTGACCGAGCTGTCCGCCGCGCCCGCCGCCGTGCCCGAGATCAAGGCGCTGGTCGCAGCGCTCGACATGGCGGCCGCCCGCGCGCACGCACAGGCGGCGCTGGCCTGCGCGACCGCCGCCGAGGTGCGCGCGCTCGCACGCAAGTTCGAAGGGGAGTTGGGCGCATGAGGGCCATTCTGGGAGCGTTGCAGCCACTGGGCCGCGCGCTGATGCTGCCGATCGCGGTGCTGCCCATTGCCGGGCTGCTGCTGCGTCTCGGCCAGCCCGACCTGCTCGACATCGCGTTCGTCAGCGCGGCGGGCGATGCCATCTTCGCGCATCTGGGCCTGCTCTTCGCGATCGGCGTGGCGACCGGGTTCGCCCGGGACGGCAACGGCGCGGCGACGATGGGCGGCCTGGTCTGCTACCTCGTCGCCACCGCCGGCGCGCAGGCGCTGTTCGTGGTGCCGCCCGACGTGCTGGCCACCGTGCCCGAGGGCTTGCGCGCCACCGTCGAGAAGGCGTGGAAGGCGACCACCGTCGCCAAGTTCGACGTGCCCGTCGGCATCATCGCCGGCGCGATCGGCGGCAGCTTCTACAACCGCTTCTCCAACCTGAAGCTGCCCGACTACCTCGCCTTCTTCGGCGGACGCCGCTTCGTCCCCATCGCCTCCGGCTTCGCCGGCCTCGGCCTCGCCCTCATCCTCGGCATCAGCTATGCGTGGATCAGCGCCGGCATGGACGCGCTGTCGGCGGGCGTGGTCGCGGCGGGTGGCGCGGGGCTGTTCGCCTTTGGCTTGCTCAACCGGCTGCTGCTCGTCACCGGGCTGCACCACATCCTGAACAACGTCGCCTATTTCTCGGTCGGCGAGTTCCAGGGCAAGACCGGCGACCTGACGCGCTTCTTCGCGGGCGATCCCACCGCGGGCGGCTTCATGAGCGGGTTCTTCCCGGTCATGATGTTCGGCCTGCCTGCCGCCTGTCTGGCGATGTATCACGAGGCGTTGCCGGAACGGCGCAAGGCGGTGGGCGGGTTGCTGCTCAGCCTTGCGCTCACTTCATTCCTGACCGGGGTGACCGAGCCGATCGAGTTTTCGTTCATGTTCCTGGCGCCGGCGCTATATGCGGTGCATGCGGTGCTGACCGGTACGGCGGAGGCGGTGATGAACGCGCTGGGGGTGAAGCTGGGGTACGGTTTCTCCGCCGGGCTGTTCGACTATGCGCTGAACTTCGGCAAGGCGACCAAGCCATTGATGTTGCTGCCGGTGGGGGCCGCCTATGCCCTCGCCTATTACGCGATCTTCCGCTTCGCCATCCGGCGCTTCGGCTTGCAGACGCCGGGCCGGGAGCCGATCGCCGAGGGCGCAGCCACCGCGGTCGCGCCGGTCGCGGCCGGCGAGCGCGGGACGGCGTTCGCCCAGGCCCTGGGCGGCGCGGCGAACCTGCGCGACGTGGGCGCGTGCACGACCCGGCTGCGGCTGGTGGTGAACGATCAGGACGTGGTGGACGAGGCGGCGTTGAAGGCCTTGGGCGCGCGGGGGATCATCCGCCCGTCCGCCACCGCGCTCCAGGTGGTGGTCGGCCCGATCGCCGACACGGTGGCGTCGGAGATACGCGATGCGCTGGCGGCAGGAGGTGGCGCCATGGCCGTCGCTCCGGTGGCCGAGGCGGAGACCAGCAAGGCCGTGCAACTGACCCCGGCCCTGGTGCACGCGCTGGGTGGCAAGGTCGGTGCCGCCAGCGTCCATGCCGGGCGCGTGCGGGTCGAGGTTGCGGGGGCCGTGGATGACGCGGCGCTGGCGAAGCTCGGCGTGAAGGCGGTGGCGCGACCGGCGACCGGGGTCGTGCATCTGCTGGGCGATGCCGACCGGTTCGTCGCGGGTTGAGAGTCTAAGCCCTCTCCCGTCTGGGGAGAGGGCGTAGCCTGATCACTCCACCGTCAGCGTCACCGGGCCGGTGATGCCGGCACCTTCCACCACCAACAGGATCGTGCGCACGCCTGAGCCGGCCGGAAGGCGCGCCTCCAGCGGGCCGGCGGTGCTGCTATCCTTGGTCGCGAGACGGCGGCCATCGGCGTAGAGTTCGGCGCGGCCGGTGATCTCGCGGAAGCGGAGCATGCCGCCCTCCGCCGCGATGCGCTTCCACGGGGTGACCATGGTGCGCCAGGCGCGCCAGTTGCCGGCGGGATCGGGCTTGGCGCCATTCCCGGCACGGGCAAAGGCCCAACTGTTGTTGTCGCCGTCGGGCGGTGCGGCGTCGGGACCCGGCTTCGTCGCGGAGGCGGGCGAGCGACGCCATTCGCGCAAGGCCTGCCCGCCGAAGCTTTCCGGCCATTGCGCGACCTCGGCCACCGGGCGGCGCGTGATGATCAGGCGCGCGGGCGACAGGCCCTCCGCCTCGGCACGAAGGCTGACGCGGCCGCCCCCCCTGTCCGCGCGGATGATGATCTGGGCAAGGCCGTTGAACAGCGAGCGGGCATTGCCCTTTTCGGGTTCGTGGCTGTTGGGATCGCCATTGCCGATGCCAATGATCTCGGCACCCTCGACCGAAAAGCGCGTCGGCAGGTTGGCGGTGGGAACGTGGCGCCCCTTGGCATCGACCGCATCGATGGTGATCGCCTGCGCATCCTCGCCGTCACCGGCCATGACGCTGCGCGCGGGCGTCAGGCGGAGCGCGACGGGCGGCCCGGCGGTTTCCTGCACCGCGGTCGCCACCACGCGGCCGCCACGCATCGCGATCGCCTCGATCCGGCCGGGGGCGTAGGGCACGGTCCATTCATTGCCCATGATCCGGTCGACCTGTTGCGGTTCGAGATCGCGGCCATTTACGCGCAAGGTGACCGTTTCGGCGTTGCTCGTCACGAACAGGCGGATCGGCTGGCCTTCCTTGCCGCCCCAGGTCCAGTGCGGCGCGATTGCGACGACGGGGCGGTCGTCCACCCAGTGCGCGGCGTGGATGTCGGTCGCGGTCTTGGGAAAACCGCACAGGTCCATGACCCCGAAGAAGCTGGAGATGGTCGGCCAGGCATAGGGGGTCGGCTCGCCATGATAGTCGAAACCGGTCCAGACAAAGCCGCCCGCGACGAAGCGACGCTCCATGATCTTGCGCCAGGTATTGCGATGCGTGTCGCCCCAGCTTGCCGCCTCGTCATCATAGGAACTGATGACATGCGCCTTGGGATCGCTGTGGAAGGCGCCGCGCGTCTCGTATGCGCTGGTATCCTCCGAACTGGTCATCGCCCGGTCGGGAAAGAGGCGGTGGAACTGGTCGTAGTCGTTCTGGTAATAGTTGAAGCCGGTCACGTCGACGACGCTGGACACGCTGTTCGGTTCAAAGAATGCGCCGTTCATCGCCGCGGTGACCGGGCGGCTGTCGTCCAGCGCCTTTACCTCATGCGCCATGCGGCGGACCATTTCGACGCCGGCCTCCGTCCCCTGCATCGGTTCCTCGTTGAACACCGACCAGAGGATGATCGAGGGGTGGTTGCGGTCGCGCCGGACCAGCCAGCGCAGTTGCGCCATATAGTCGGGCGCGGGGTTGAACTGCCGGTTCTCGTCCATGACGAGAAAGCCCATCGCGTCGCACAGGTCGAGAAACTCGGTCGACGGCGCATTGTGCGAGCAGCGGATCGCGTTGCAGCCGATCGCCTTCAGCCGTTCCAGCCGCCAGCGGTGCAGGCTGTCGGGGATCGCGGTGCCGACGCCGGCATGGTCCTGATGCAGGCACACGCCCTTCAGCTTCACCGGCCGGTCGTTGAGGAAGAAGCCTTCGCCTGCGTCGAAGCGGATGGTGCGGAAGCCGATGGGGGTGCGGCGCTCGTCGACGGCCGCGCCGTCCACCAGCACGCGGGTGACGACGGTGTGGAGCGTCGGCGCCTCGACCGACCACAGGACCGGGGTTCCGGCATCCAGCGTCAGCGTTGCGACCGCCTCGTCCAGGGGCGTGACGGTGGCGGGCGTCTCGGCACGGGTGAGCAGACGGCCATCGGGGGCGAGCAGCTGCGCCTCCACCGTCACGGTCGCCGCCTCGCGTGCAACGCTGTTCAGCGTGACGGCGACGGGCACCTGCCAGCGCCCGGCACCGCGGCGCGGATCGCAGTGGACGCCGTCGGTCGCGATCGACACGGGCGCGCGGCGGACCAGCCAGGCATGGCGGTAAAGCCCCGCACCTTCATACCACCAGCCCTCCATAGCGTTCGCATCGACGCGGATGGCGATCGTGTTCAGTTCCTCGCCGAAACGCGCAAACGGCGTCAGGTCGATATAGATGCTGTTATAGCCCGACCAGTTGTGCGCCACCGTGCTGCCGTTCAGCCAGATCGTCGCATTGGTGGCGATGCCGTCGAAATGCAGTTCGAGGCGCTTGCCCCGGTCGGCGGGGTCGAGCGCGAAGCGGCGGCGGTACCAGCCGATGCCGCGACGGCGATAGCCCTGCGCGACGTTGGCGCTTTCCTCGAAGGGCTGTGCGCTGGCCCAGTCGTGCGGCAGGCGGATGCGCGCCCAGTCGCTGTCGTCATGGTCGATCGCCGCGGCACCCTGAGCATTGCCGGCCTTGACGCTGAGATAAGTGGCGTTGTGCGAATCCAGCACGGGATCACCAATGTCGCCTTCGTGGAACAGCCAGCCGCGCTCCATGCGGGTCTTGTTCGCATCATGGACGGGCAGCGGCGGGGGCAGCGTATTGCCGGGCGCGGGCATCGGCAGGGCACCCGCCTCCCCCATCCGGCGATTGCGGGGGGCGGCCTGAACGGGCAGCGCGAGAACGGCACCGGCACTGGCGCCGGTGAGGAGCAGTTGACGGCGATTCAAGAGCGGAAACTCCTCGGGCATCGACCCCTACAGGTCGGACAGTTCGGCAACGAAGTCGTAGGCGTCGCCGCGGTAATAGGACCGGGTGAACTCGGCGGCGCGACCGTCGCGCAGGAACCCGCGTCGCTCGATCAACAGGCCGGGCTGGCCGGCATCGACGCCCAGCATGCGCGCATGTTCGGGGCCGAAGGGCACGGCGCGGAGCCGCTGGAGCGCGCGCACCGGACGGCTGCCCGCCTGATCCAGCGCGACATACAGCGAGTCGCCGACCGCCTGGACCGAGGGCAGGCAATAGCCGGCGATGGTGGAGAATTCGAGCGCCATGGGCTCGTCATCGGCATAGCGGATGCGCTGGAAACGATACACGGGCGCGCCCGGCGACAGGCCGAGCGCCATGGATTCCTCCGGGCTGACGGTGCCTGCGGCACGGCTGATCCATTCGCTGGACGCCGCCTTGCCACGCGCCGCCATGTCTTCGGAAAAGGAGGAAAGCTTGGAAAAGCTCTTTTCGACGCGGCCTGCCACAAAGGTGCCGGCGCCGCGGCGGCGGGTCAGCAGGCCATCCTCGACCAGGCCGCCGATCGCCTTGCGCACGGTGATGCGCGACACGTCATATTCGGTGGCGAGATCGCGTTCGGCGGGGATCGCATCGCCCTGCACCAGCACGTCTCGGCCGATCGCGTCGCGGATCAGCTGCTGAAGCTGGAGATAGAGCGGAGATGGATTGCCATCGCGGAACCGCCCCACCTCGTCCGAAAAAGCCATTCCCGTCTCCCTTTGTCCCACCGCCCCCACGGCAGGTGTCGTGCGATCGCGATGCGCCGCCATGAAGGGCGAACCTACCGAATGGCACGCCGGGGAACAACTGCTCCGACGGATCCGGCGAGCATTCCAATCCAACACACATTCCCCGAAAGGCTCATGTTGCGCGGCGGATTAATTCGTTACCCTCCAGCTACTTATTATTACCCGGCGGTTTTAAGTCAATTTTATGAATTTTTGTAGCGCATATGGTATATTTTGGTTATACCGCTGGCCGGACCCCTGACCGTCAAGAACCGGCAGGGAAAGCCGCCAGCCATGCGGCGGTAGATCGGGGAGCAGCGCAGCTGGGCGCCTCTCCATGGAAGGGGAATGACGATGCGGTTGCGCCACTGGATCCTGATGACGACGGCCATGACCGGACTGGCCGCCACGGCCGCGCAAGGCCAGGAGGCGCCGACAACACCGCCCAGCACCACCGCGCCGAGCAATGCCGCATCCGGCCAGGACCCGGCGGCCCGAGATGGCACCGCGGGCGAGGACGGCGAAATCGTCGTCACCGGCTATGCCCGCAGCCTTCGCCAGGCGATCGAGGTGAAGCGCAACGCGAACGCCGTGGTCGACGCCATCTCGGCCGAGGACATCGGCAAGTTCCCCGACCGCAACGTCGCGGAGTCGCTGGCGCACATCCCCGGCGTGTCGATCGACCGCCGCTTCGGCGAGGGTGAGAAGGTCGCCATTCTGGGCACCGACCCGGCCCTGAACCGCATGCTGCTCGACGGGCACGGTCTGGCATCGGCCGACTGGGGCGGCAACGACAACGACCCCAGCAGCCGGACCTTCAACTATTCGCTGCTCGCCCCCGAACTGGTCGACCGGCTGGAAGTCTACAAGTCGCCGGAGCCGCGGATCGAGGAAGGCAGCCTGGGCGGCACGGTGATCGTGCGCACCCGCCGGCCCCTGGAACTGGAGGCCAATTCGATCTTCGCGTCGGGCGGCTATCTGTATAACGACCGCGCAGACAAGGGGAATATCCGCGGTTCGGGCCTGTATAGCTGGCGCAACGATGCCGAAACCTTCGGCGTGCTGGTCGCGGCGACCTATGACAAGCAGAACATGGTGCGCGCCGGTGTCGAATTCTTCGGCTACGACAATATCGCGCCCAATGCCGACGGCACGCGCAACAGCCCGTTTGTCAATCGCGACGCGACCACCGGCGCGCTGTCCCTGAAGAATCCGAATGCGACGATCAACGGCGGCACGATCCAGGATCTCTATGCCGCTGCCTCGCCCTTCGGCATCAACTACGCCTATTTCCAGCAGCAGCGCCAGCGCGCCAGCATCGCCGGCACGGTGCAGTATCGCCCGGCCGAAAACCTGACGCTGACGCTGAACGGCCTGCACATCGACGGCAACTACAACAATTACAGCCAGGCGATGTACACCATCCCCGGCGCATGGACCGGAGACGTCCTGCAATCCGCAACCGTATCCAACGGCGTGGTGACGCAGGCGAGCTTCGGCGCGGCCAACAGCCAGAGCGCGCAGCTCGATACCCTGGTCCGTCGCACCAAGCTGAAGACCGACAATCTGAACTTCTTTGCCGATTGGGAAGGTGATGACGGCGCCAAGGTGTCGTTCGCCGGCGGCTGGAGCAAGGCGACCGGCGGGCGCAATCCCGAATATCTGTTCAACGTGCAGACCCGCCTGCCGTTCAGCTACGCGATCACGCCGACATCGGCGGAGGTCAATTTCACCGGCGACCTGACCAACCCGGCAAATTACTTCACCAACCCCAACAACAACCCGGCGCAGATCGAGGGCCGCCCCGTCATCGTAAACGGGGCGCAGCTGAACGCCGCGCAGATCGGAGGGCTGGATTACAGCGTCACCACCGACCGCGACATCTTCGGCGGCTTCGACGGCACGGTGCCGCTGGGCGGCGTGTTCACCGAGCTGCTGATCGGCGCGCGCGTGACCGATCACGTCAACCGCATCAACGCCCGCGGCATCAACACCTACAAGACCAGCTCGCAAACCGCCGCGCAGCTCGGGGTTACCACAGGCGTCACCCCCGGTGGCGTCTTCGACGGCAGCGGCGGATCGGGCAGCGCGACGCAGTTCCTGAATCTCCCCGAACAGTCGGTGATCGATATCCTCGCCAATTCGATCAACAGCCCGCTGGTCACCAAGATCGGCGCATCGACCAGGGTGAAGGAGACGGTGGCCGCGTCCTACATCCAGGCGAATTTCGATCAGGGCGGACTGCGCGGCAATATCGGCGGGCGGCTGGTCTATACCCGCGACGTATCCAACTACGCCACGACGCTGAGCAACGTGGTCAATCCCCAGCCGGTGCCGACGCGCGTCTCGACCGATTACCTGAAGTTCCTGCCGAGCGTGAACCTGATCTACACGATCACGCCGGAAGTGATCGTACGCGGGTCGGTGGCCAAGGTGATCTCGCGGCCGCGCTACCAGGACCTGGCGGCGGCGACCTCGCTCAACGACGTGACGCTGGACGGCGGCGGCGGCAACCCGAACCTGCGGCCGTACCAGTCGACCAATTACGAAGTGACCGCGGAATGGTATCCGCGTGCCGGTGCGCTGCTGTCGCTGGAACTGTTCCGCCGCGACATCGACAACTATATCATCAACACGCGTACCAATGCCGTCTACTTCAATTCGCTGCGCAACCAGTTGACGACGTACAACGTCAACCAGCCGATCAACGGCGGCAAGGCCAAGGTGAACGGCGTGCTGGTCAACGGTCAGGCCGAAATCTGGGGCGGGTTCGGCCTGCAGGCGAACTATTCGTATCAGGACAGCTCGACCTCGACGATCGCGGGCATCAACGGGGCACTCAACCTGCCCTATCTGTCGAAGCATACCGTGAACGTGATTCCCTATTTCGAAAGCGGACCGTTCCAGGCGCGGGTCAGCTACAATTATCGCACCTCCTATTTCCGCACGATCGGGCGGCTGGGATCGGAGGAGATGGTGGCGCCCTACAGCCAGCTCGACGCGTCCGCCTCGCTCAACCTGACCAAGAACATCACGTTGACAGTCAATGCGCAGAACCTGCTGGACGAGACGTATCTGCAATATAGCGGCACGCGCGACCGGCCCTCGGCCTTCTACAAGAACGGGCGCACCTTTGTCGGCAGCGTATCGTTCCGCATGTAACCCCTCGGGTTTTCCCCGCGTGTAACCTGTTGTGCCAGCCGCGTTTTCCCGACGCGGCCGGCACCGGTTTTTTTGGGTCAGGGGCATGGACGTACCGGCGCGTCTTCTGCATGATACCTCCTAATACCAAAACGGAACCAAGGGGCAGGCATGCGGGCGGCAACGACGGCATCGATCGGATCGGGGATCGGATTGGGACTGGTGCTGGCGCTCACCGCCCCCGCCGCGGCGCAGACGCCGTTGAATTTGCTGCCGATGCCCCAGACCACCGTCCGTGGTTCGGGCAGCATCACCATATCCGCCGGCTCCACGGTTTCGGCGCAGGCACCGCAGGCGCAGGCCGCGGCGCGCCTGCTGGTCGATCATGTCCGCACCGTACGCGGGATCGCGCTGGCGCCGGCCGAGGGTGACGCCCGGATCATATTCGCGCAGGACGATGCGATTGCGGGGGCGGAGGCGTATCGACTGGTGGTGCAGCCGGGGGGTATCCGCATCACCGCGTCCCGGCCCGCCGGCTTCGTCCACGGCGCGATGACGCTCGCCCAGTTGCTCAGCCCCGACACTGCGATGGGCAAGCCGGTGCGCGTACCCGCCGTCACCATCGACGACGCGCCGCGCTTCGCCTGGCGCGGGCTTCTGGTCGATCCGGTGCGCCACTTCCAGCCGATCGCCGAGATCAAGCGCATCGTCGACCAGATGGCGGCGGTGAAGCTCAACACACTGCACCTGCACCTGACCGACGATCAGGGATGGCGGTTCGAGGTGAAGCGCTACCCGAAGCTGACCGAGATCGGCGCCTGGCGTCAGCCGCCCTCCACCGGCGGCCCGGCGCCCGCGACGCGCCATGGCGGCTTCTACACGCAGGACGCGTTGCGCGACCTGGTCGCCTATGCCGCCGATCGCGGCATCACGGTCGTGCCGGAAATCGACCTGCCCGGCCACGCCCAGGCGCTGGTCGCCGCCTATCCGGAGATCGGCGTGCTGGGCAATCGCCCGCCGGTCAGCAACGAATGGGGCGTGATGCCCTATCTGCTGAACCCCAATCTGGCGGGGATGGCGTTCATCCGCAACGTGCTGGACGAGCTGATCGACGTGTTTCCCGGCACCTATATCCATCTCGGCGGCGACGAGGCGGTGAAGGACCAGTGGGAACGCTCGCCCGAGGTGCAGGCGCAGATGCGCGCGCTGAACATCACCACCGAAAACGGCCTGCAAAGCTGGGTGATCGACGAGTTCGGCAAATATCTGGCGACCAAGGGCCGCCGGCTGATCGGCTGGGACGAGATATTGGAGGGTGGCCTGCCGCCGTCTGCGACGGTGATGTCGTGGCGCGGCGAAAAGGGCGCGGTGGAGGCGGTCCGCCAGGATCACGACGTGGTGCTGTCCCCGGCGCCGATCCTGTATCTGGACAGCATGCAGAGCCGCCAGGCCACCGAGCCGCCCGGCCGCTGGTCGGAGATCAAGACGCTGGCCGACGTCTATGCCTATGATCCGATGCCGGCGGGCATTCCGGCGGACAAGGCGCACCATGTGCTGGGCGTGCAGATGAACGGGTGGAGCGAATATTTCGTCACCCCCTGGCAGGTGCAGCATGCGGTGTTCCCGCGCATTGCCGCGATCGCGGAAAATGGCTGGATCCAGCGACCGCGCGACTTCCCCGGCTTCGTATCAAGGCTGGTGCCGCAGATGCAGCGCTGGACGCGCGCCGGGATCGAGGTCGCGGACAGCGCGCTTGCGGTGCAATACCGGCTGGCGGACAGCCCCGGACAGGCGCTGCGCGCGAACAATGTCCGCGTGACGCTGGAGCAACAGGCGCCGCAGGGCACCATCCGCTACACGCTCGACGGCACCGAGCCGGGTGCGCGGTCGAGGCGCTACACGGGTGCGCTGACGATGAAGCCGGGTGCGACGATCCGCGCCGCGCCCTTTGCCGCCGATGGCCATCGGCTGGCCGCCCCCCGCGACTTCGCCACCGCGCGCGCGGCGCTGTTGACGCGGACGAGTTCGGAGATGGCCGCCTGCCCGAACGGCAAGCTGAACCTGCGCGTCGCGCTGACCCCGGATGCGACCGCCAACGGGCCGGCCTACAATGTCAACATCTTCGACAATTGTACCGCCTATCAACAAGCGCCGGTCGACCTCGCCCGCGGCTACACGATCGAGGTGGCGCGCCTTGCCCGGCATTACGGGCTGGCGCATGATTTCGACCAGGTCCGCCGACACTATAACGTCACCCCGCATGGCGAGTTGCTGGTGCTGGTCGGCTGCCGCGCCGCCGCGGACGGCGGCACCGCGCCAAAGCCGATCATCGCCGGCAGCTTCCCCCTGCCCGACCCCGCCACCGCGCCGCAGCGCATGCGCTTTTCAGGACAATTCCCCATGATGGACGCCACCCAGAGCGATAAGGGAGACAAGGACATCTGCCTGCAATTCACCGCGCCGACCAGCGATCCGATCTATACCGTCGAACGCATGACGCTGACGGAGGCGCAGTGATGCGCGGCTGGATGCTCGCCCTGCCGCTGCTGCTCGCCTCCACCGCGGCGGTGGCGGCGCCCAAGTCGGTGGTGTCGCTGAACGAGGGTTGGACGGTGCGGATCGACCCGGCGGATGCCGCCGCGGCCAAGGCGCACCCGCGCGAGGCGAAGTGGCTGCCGGCGCGGGTGCCGGGGACGGTGCAGCAGGACCTGATCGCCGCCCGGCGCGTGCCCGATCCGTTCAAGGGGCTGAACGAGGCGGCGATCCAGTGGGTCGGCCGCACCGGCTGGCAATATGTCCGCACGCTGGAGGTGAGCGCCGACATGGCGGCGCGCGACCATCTGGATCTGGTGTTCGAGGGGCTGGATACCTTTGCCACCGTGTCGGTGAACGGGCAGGCGGTGCTGAAGGCCGATAACGCGCACCGCACCTGGCGCGTCGATGCCAAGCCGTGGCTGAAGCCGGGCCGCAACACCATCACCATCCGCTTCGCCCCGCCGATCGCGACGCTGCAACCCAGGGTGCTGGCCGAGGCGAACCCCCTGCCCGGCGAATATGACAGCTTCTTCGGCGACGAGCCCAAGGGCAAGCAGACCTCGCCCTATATCCGCAAGGCGAAATATCATTATGGCTGGGACTGGGGTCCCCGCATCCTGAACGTCGGCCCGTCGGGGCCGGTGAAGCTGGAGGCGTGGGACGATGCACGCGTCGCGCAGTTCCGGGTCAATCAGATCGCGCTGAACGACGCCGAGGCGCGGCTGGCCGCCGATTTCGAGGTGGTGGCGGACACCGCCGGCCCCGCCACGGTGCGCGCCAGCCTGACCGGGCCGAACGGCGCGGCCGTCAATGCCGAACAGGTGGTGACGCTGGCCCCCGGCACCAACCGGATCAGCGTGCCGCTGACCATCGCCAACCCGCAGCGCTGGCAACCGGTGGGATATGGCGCACAGGCCCTGTACCGCGTCACCGGCACGCTGGTGGAAAACGGACAGGCCAGCGACAGCGCCCAGCGCCGCATCGGCCTGCGCACTGTGGAACTGATCCGCAAGGACGGCAGCTTCGGTTTCAAGGTGAACGGCACGCCGATCTTTGCCAAGGGCGCGAACCTGATCCCGTTCGACAGCTTCCCCTCGCGCGTGACCGCCGAGGGCATGCGCCGGATGCTGGCCGACGCCAAGGCGGTCAACATGAACATGATCCGCATCTGGGGTGGCGGCTATTACCTGCCCGATGCGTTCTTCGACGCCGCCGACGAGCTCGGCCTGATGATCTGGTCCGACTTCATGTTCGGCGGGTCGGTGACGCCGCCGGACAAGGAATTCCGCGAAAGCGTGCGGATCGAGGCGGAGGAGCAGGTCGCGCGCGTGTCCGGCCATCCCTCCATCGTGCTGTGGGCGGGCGGCAACGAGGTGCTGGCCGGCTGGGAGAACTGGTCCGACCGCAAGGCGTTCAAGAAGCGGGTCGGCCCGGACGAACAGGAACGGATCGGCGCGGGCATGGCGGTGCTGTTCGACCGCGTGCTGCGTCAGGCGGTGCGCGATTTCGATCCCGGCGTGCCCTATTGGCCGGGTTCGCCCTCCACCGATTACGAGGGTCCGGTGGATACCGATGCCGATGGCGACCGGCATTTCTGGGACGTGTGGTCGGGGTCGAAGCCGGTCGAGCGGTATCTGGACAGTTGCCCGCGCTTCATGTCCGAATATGGGTTTCAGGGCACGCCCGACCTGTCGACGATCAAGGATTTCGCCGGCACGCTGGACCTGACGTTCGACAGCCCGGTGATGAAGGCGCACCAGAAGTTCCTGGCGGGCGAGGGCAATGCCCGCCTGATGCATTATATCCGCGAGCGTCTGGGCGAGCCGAAGAACTTTGCCGACTTCGCCTATCTGGCACAGGTCAATCAGGCGCAGGCGATCGCGATGGCCGCGCTTCATCACCGCGCCTGCCGGCCGGTGACGATGGGTTCGCTATACTGGCAGTTGAACGATGTATGGCCGGTCGTGTCCTGGTCCAGCATCGACTATAACGGCCAGTGGAAGCTGCTGCATCACGAGGCGAAGCGCTTCTTCGCACCACAGGCGATCGTGGCCGAGCGCAAGGACGCGGCCACCCGCATCGCGCTCGTCTCCGACGCCACCACCCCGATTGCGGCACGCTGGCGGGTGCGCGGCTTCGGGCTGGACGGGCGCATGCTGGGCGAGCGGACCGGAGACGCGACGCTGGCCCCGCTCTCGGCGGCCGAGGCCGCGGTGGTGCCGGATGCCGACCTGTTCGCGGGTGCTGCGCCCGAGGCGAGCTACGGCGTTGCCGAACTGCTGGTCGGCGATCAGGTGGTCAGCCGCCGCATCGTCGAGCGGGTGCAGCCCAAGGCGATCGCCTGGCCCGATCCGGGCCTTTCCATCCGCTGGCAGGGGCGCGAGGTGACGATCACCGCCACCAATCTCGCCCGCGCGGTGATGCTCGATTTCGGCGCGGTGGCGGCCCAGCCGTCCGATGACGGGTTCGACCTGTTGCCGGGGGAAAGCCGCACGCTGACCGTCGCGTCCGATGCCTCGCCCGCCACACTGAAAAAGGCGCTCACGCTGCGCACTCTGGGGAACCGCAAATGATCTGGCTGCTGCTCGCAACCGCAGACCCCGTCGCGACCGCGATCGCGACGATGTCGATCGAGGAAAAGGCCGCGCAGTTGCAAAGCACCGCGCCCGCCGATGCCGAGGCCGGGTTGCCCGCCTATGACTGGTGGAACGAGGGGCTGCACGGACTGGCGCGCAACGGCCATGCCACCGTCTTTCCGCAGGCGATCGGCATGGCCGCGACCTGGGACACCGCGCTGGTGAACAGGATCGGCGACGTGGTGGCGACCGAGGCGCGCGCGAAGTTCAACGCCAGGCCCGCCGGGGCCGATCGCCGCATCTATGAAGGGCTGACCATCTGGTCGCCCAACATCAACATCTTCCGCGATCCGCGCTGGGGCCGCGGGCAGGAAACGTACGGCGAGGACCCGTATCTGACGGGCAGGCTGGGCGTCGCCTTCGTGCAAGGGTTGCAGGGACCGGACCCCGTCCATCCCAAGGTGATCGCCACGCCCAAGCATCTGGCGGTGCACAGCGGCCCGGAGGCCGGGCGCGACGGTTTCGATGTCGACCCCTCCCCGCAGGATGTCGAGGCGACCTATCTGCCCGCCTTCCGCATGGCGGTGATCGACGGCAAGGCACGCTCGCTGATGTGCGCGTACAACTCGATCCACGGCACGCCGGCCTGCGCGAGTGACGACCTGTTGAACGTGCGGGTGCGCCGCGACTGGGGGTTCCGGGGCTTCACCGTGTCGGATTGCGACGCGGTGGCCAACATCCACATGTTCCACCATTACCGCCTGGACGGCGCCGGTGCATCGGCGGCGGCGATCAAGGGCGGCAACGACCTGAACTGCGGCAACGCCTATGCCGCGCTGCCCGAGGCGGTCCGCCGCGGCCTCGTCACCGAGGCGGAGGTCGATACCGCGCTCACCCGCGCGCTGGAGGCCCGCCGCGCGCTCGGCATCGCGCTCGGCGCGACCAGCCCATGGAGCCGGATCAAGCCGAGCGAGATCGGCACCCCCGCCCACCGCGCGCTGGCGCTGGAGGCGGCGCGCAAGAGCATCGTGCTGCTCAAGAACGAGGGCGATCGCCTGCCGCTGAAGCCCGACACCAGACTGGCGGTGATCGGCGCCAATGCCGACGATCTGGGCGTGCTGCAGGCCAATTATCACGGCACCACGGCGCATCCCGTCACCCCGCTGGAGGGTATTCGCGCCAGGTTCCGCCAGGTCGCCTATGCGCAAGGGTCGGTGCTGGCGGACGGCGCGCCGGTGGTGCTGCCCGAAACCGCGCTGAAGGACCTGACCGCGACCTACAGCGTCGGCGGCCGCGTGGTGAAGACGGAGCACGCGCGCAAGGTCGACCTGGACATCACCCGCGTGCCCCCGGTCGAAGGCCTGCCGGCGACCGGCTGGGTCGGCCGCTGGACGGGGACGATCACTCCGCCGGGGCCGGGTGCGTATCGGCTGATGCTGGATCAGGCGCAGTGCTGGAAGGATTGCAGGACGCACGACACCGCGCGCCTGTCGATCGGCGGGCGCGTGCTGCATGATGGCGCGGTTCCCAAGGGGCGCGTCGAGATCGCCTGGGACAGCGACGGCAGCCCGCAGCCCTTCGATCTGGTGCTGGACCACGCCAGCGAGGACGAGAGCTTCCGCCTGCTCTGGCTGCCGCCCGAGGCACCGATGATCGCCGAGGCCGTGAAGGCGGCCGAGAGCGCGGACGTCGCGGTGGTGGTCGGCGGCCTGTCCCCCGATCTGGAGGGCGAGGCGCTTCAGGTGCAGGTGCCGGGCTTTGTCGGCGGGGACCGTACCGACATCATGATCCCGCCGGCGCAGCAACGGCTGCTCGCCGCGCTGAAGGCGACGGGCAAGCCGATCGTGCTGGTGCTGGCCAGCGGCAGCGCGGTCGCGGTGGACCCGACGCTGGCGGCATCGGTGCTGACCGTCTGGTATCCGGGCGAGGCCGGTGGCACCGCGCTGGCCGAGGTGCTGACGGGCGCCACCAACCCGTCGGGCCGCCTGCCCGTCACCGTCTACAAGACGACCACCGACCTGCCCGCATTCGTCGATTACGGGATGAAGGAGCGCACCTATCGCTACTTCACGGGCACGCCGCTCTGGGGCTTCGGCCACGGCCTGTCCTATACCCGCTTCGGCTATGACGGCGTGCAGGCGCCGGCCAGCGTCGCTGCGGGTCAGGACCTGACCGTCACCGCGCGCGTCACCAATGCTGGCGCGCGCGACGGCGAGGAGGTGGTGCAGGCCTATCTGGTGCCGCCCGCACAAAGGCCGGGATCGATGACCGCGCCGGTGCTGCAACGCCAGCTCGTCGGCTTCACCCGCGTCGCGCCCAAGGCCGGCAAGACGGTCACCGCGCGCTTCACGCTCGATCCGCGCGCGATGAGCGTGGTCGACCGCGACGGGCGCCGCCATGTCGTGCCGGGCGACTATCGCCTGTGGATCGGTGGTGGTCAGCCCGAAAAGGCGCCCGGCCAGTGGGTGTCGTTCAGCGTAACGGGTGCGGACACGGAGTTGCCCAAGTGATCGTCGACCGTCGCCAGTTCGTCGCGGGCGCGGGCGCGCTCGCCGCCGCACCCGCCTTCGCCGCCGCGCCTGCGCTGCCGTCCAAGCGCCCCGCGCCGGGCCAGCGTCGCTTCACCAGCCCCGCGGTCGAGCGCGAGATTGCGCGCGTGTCGAAGCGGATCGGCGATCCCAAGCTGCGCTGGATGTTCGGCAACTGCTACCCGAACACGCTCGACACTACGGTGAAGATGGGCACCGCGAACGGCGGCCCCGACGCGTTCGTCATCACCGGCGACATCAACGCGCTGTGGCTGCGCGATTCCTCGGCACAGGTGCGTCCCTATCTGCATCTGGCGCGCGAGGATGCGAAGCTGGCCGAACTGTTCCGCGGCCTGATCGCGCGACAGGCGCGCTGCATCCTGATCGATCCCTATGCCAATGCGTTCATGGAGGACCCGACCGCACCGTCCAACCTCGAATGGTCGCAAAAGGACCGGACCGAGATGAAGCCGGGCGTGGCAGAGCGGAAGTGGGAGATCGACTCGCTCTGCTACCCGATGCGCCTCGCCTATGAATATTGGCAGGCGACCCGCGACAAGCGCCCGTTCGACGCGACCTGGAGCGAGGGCGCACGCGCCACGATCCGCACCTTTCGCGAACAACAGCGCAAGGACAATCGCGGGCCGTACAGCTTCCTGCGCACCTCCGACCGCAATACCGAGACGATGCCGCTGGAGGGCTGGGGCAACCCGATGCGCCCGGTCGGCCTGATCGCCTCGGGCTTCCGCCCGTCGGACGATGCGACCCAATATCTCTTCCTGATCCCGTCCAACTGGTTCGCGGTGACGACCTTGCGCGAAATGGCGGTGGTCGCGAACGAGGCGCGCGGCGACGCCGCGCTCGCCCGTGACGCCACCGCGCTCGCCGACGAGGTGGAGGCGGCGCTGCGTCAGTGGGGCACGATGCGCCTGCGCGACGGGTCGGAGGTCTGGGCGTATGAGGTCGATGGCTTCGGCAACGCGCTTTTCATGGACGATGCCAACGTCCCTTCGCTGTCCGCGCTCGGCTATCTCGGCTGCGTGCCGATGGACGATCCGCTGTGGCGGCGGACCGAGGCGGCGGCGTGGAGCGATGCCAACCCTTATTTCTTCCGCGGCACGGCCGGGGAAGGCATTGGCGGGCCGCATGTCGGGCTTGGCTGGATCTGGCCCATGTCGCTGATCATGCGCGCCATGTCGACGAACGACGCAGCGACCATCCGCGCCTGCCTGAAGACGCTGCGCGATACCGATGCGAACACCGGCTTCATGCACGAGGCGTTCTTTCAGGACGATCCCTCGAAGTTCACCCGCCACTGGTTCGCCTGGACCAACGGCCTGTTCGGCCAGTTGATCGTGACGCTGGCCCGCACCAACCCCGCGATCCTGAGCGAAGCGCTGTGATCGCCTGCGCCCTTTTCCTTCATCAGCAGGACCATCGATGATGACCAAGCCCGGCACCGTCTCCCGCCGCAGCCTGCTCGCCTCCGCCGCGGCGCTGGGTATGCCCCTGCCCGCCCTTGCCGCGCGGCCGGCGCGGCCCCGCGCGAACCTGTTCATCGGCACTGGCGGCGACGGCCACACCTATCCCGGCGCCACCCTGCCGTCGGGCATGGTGCAATTGTCGCCCGATACCGATGTGGAGCGCTGGGACACCTGCTCGGGCTATCATCATGGCGACGGCTCGATCATGGGGTTCAGCCATACGCACCTGTCGGGCACCGGCATCGGCGACATGCTGGACGTGCTGGTGGTGCCGACGCGCGGGCCCGTGCAGCTGCTCCCCGGCCCGCTCGGCAACCCCGATGCCGGCTATCGACAGCGCTTCTCGGCGGAGCATGCCGAACCCGGCTATTACCGGGTCGCGCTGGAATCGGGCGTGCGGGCCGAGCTGACCGTGACCGAGCGGACCGGCTGGCACCGCTACACCTTCCCGGCCGGCGCCGGGCATATCCTGGTCGACCTGTCGCACCTGATCCTCGACAAGTCCGACGCCGCGCCCCTGATCGACGAGGCCAGCCTTGCGGTCGATGCGGACGGCACGCTGACCGGCGGCCGCCGCGTCCATCGCTGGGCCAAGGGCCGGCGCATCCATTTCGCGATGCAGCTGTCGCGCAAGCCCGACCGCATCACCTTCTACGGCGACAATGATGCCGAGCAGCCGGCCGGCGCCGCCGGGGTGCAGGGCAAGCGGGTGAAGGCGGTGCTGCATTATGACGATGCCGGCGCGAAGCCGGTGCTGATCCGCTGCGGCATCTCCGGCGTCGATGTGGACGGCGCGCGCCGCAATCTGGCCGCCGAGGCGCGGCACTGGAACTTCGACACGGTACGCCGCGATGCCGCCAAGACCTGGGCGCGCGAGCTGGACGCGGTCGCGGTGGAGGGCGGCACGCCCGACCAGCGCACGATCATGACCTCGGCGCTCTACCACGCGCTGCTCGCCCCCACCCTCTTCTCCGACGTCGACGGCCGCTATGTCGGCATGGACCGGCAGGTCCACACGCTGCCCGCGGGCGAGCGCGCCTATTCGACCTATTCGCTGTGGGACACCTACCGCGCGCTGCATCCGCTCCTGACCATCGTCGCGCCCGACCGGGTGCAGAGCCTGGTCTCCGACATGATCCGCCAGACCGCCCAAAGCCCGCTCGGGCCGCTCGTCTGGCCGCTTCAGGGCGTGGAGACGGGGACGATGATCGGCTGGCATGCGGTGCCGGTGCTGGCCGAGGCGCAGGCCAAGGGGATCAAGGCCGATTACGCCGCCGCCTGGCCCAACATCGCCAAACGATCGTTCGACTTCACCATGCGCGACCTCGACAATTCCAAGGGCCGCGACCTGTATGACGCCAAGGGCTATGTGCCCGCCGACAAATGGTTCGAAAGCGTCAGCCGCACGCAGGAATATGCCTATGACGACTGGGCATCCTCCAAAATCGCGCGTGCCGCCGGCCGGACGGCGGAGGCGGACCGCCTGCTCAAGCGGTCGGGCAACTGGCGCAACGTCATCGATCCCGCGATCGGCTTTGCCCGCCCCCGCTTCGACGACGGCACATGGTGGAAGGACTATGATCCGATCCAGCTCGGCCACATGCCCAAACCCTGGTGGCGCGACTATACCGAGGCAAATGGCTGGCAGGCGACCTTCCTGAACCAGCACGACGTCTATGGCCTGATCGCGCACATGGGCGGCGAGCGCGCGTTCGAGGCGAAGCTGGATGCGCTGTTCAACGCGCCCTCCACGCTGCCCAAGAACGCGCCGCCCGACATTTCCGGGCTGGTCGGCCAATATGCGCATGGCAACGAGCCGGACCAGCATGCCGCCTATCTCTATGCCTATGTCGGCGCACCGTGGAAGACGCAGGGCATGGTCCGCCGCCTGCTGACCGAAATGTACAAGAACGATCCCGACGGCATCATCGGCAACGACGATTGCGGACAGATGAGCGCATGGTTCGTGCTGTCCGCGCTCGGCTTCTACCCGGTCGATCCGGTCGAGGCGGTCTATGTCTTCGGCTCGCCCCTGTTCGAACGCGCGACGCTGACGCTGCCCGGCCGCCGAAAGCTGGTGGTCGAGGCGCCGGGCAACGGGCCGACGACGCCCTATGTGAAATCGGTGCAGTGGAACGGCCGCCCCTGGACCAAAAGCTGGATTTCCCATGCCGATCTGGTGAAGGGCGGCCGCCTGACCTTTACGATGAGCGCGACGCCCGAACCCGGCTTCGGTCGCGCGCTTGCCGACCGGCCGCCCTCGTTCGGCCGCACCCCCGCCTGATGCCGGAGCCTCGCATGACCGATCTCACCCGCCGCTCGCTGATCGCCGCCGGTGCCGCCGGGGCGGCCCTGCCCGCCTTGACGCCCGCCTTTGCGCAGACGCCGGCAGGCGCGCCCAAGCCCTGGGGGGCGACGCCGTCGAAGCGCCAGCTCGCCTGGCATGCGCGCGAGCAGTACGCTTTCGTCCATTTCTCGATCAACACCTTCACCGATCGCGAATGGGGTTACGGCGACGAGAGCCCGACGCTGTTCAACCCCAGCGACTTCGATCCCGACCAGATTGTCGCCGCGGCCAAGGCGGGCGGCATGCGCGGCATCATCCTGACCGCCAAGCATCATGACGGCTTCTGCCTGTGGCCGACGAAGCTGACCGAACATTGCATCCGCAACAGCCCGTACAAGAACGGCCGGGGCGACATCGTCGGCGAGATGGAGCGGGCGACGCGGCGTGCCGGCCTCGCCTTCGGCCTGTATCTCTCGCCCTGGGACCGCAACCATCCCGACTATGGCCGGCAGGGCTATATCGACTATTTTCGTGCGCAGATCGTCGAGCTTTGCACGCGCTACGGCGAACTGTTCGAATTCTGGTTCGACGGGGCCAATGGCGGCGACGGCTATTACGGCGGCGCGCGCGAGACGCGCAAGATCGACGCGCCGGCCTATTACAACTGGCCCAGCATGATCGCGCTCGTTCACCAGCATCAGCCGATGGCCTGCACCTTCGATCCGCTTGGCGCCGATGTGCGCTGGGTGGGCAATGAGGACGGCATTGCGGGCGATCCCTGCTGGCCGACCATGCCCAACCACCCTTATGTCCAGTTGGAGGGCAATTCGGGCGTGCGCGGCGCGCCGCTATGGTGGCCGGCGGAAACCGACGTGTCGATCCGGCCGGGCTGGTTCTACCACGCCGACGAGGATGCCAAGGTCAAGGATCCTCAGCGTCTGCTGCGCCTGTACGACGAATCGGTCGGCCGCGGCACGAACCTGAACCTCAACCTGCCACCCGACCGCACCGGCCAACTGCACGCACACGATGTCGCGGTGCTGAAAAGCTTCGGCGACGCGCAGGCCAGGACCTATGCGACGAACCTCGCGCAAGGCGCCGTCGCGCGCGCCAGTCATGAGCGCGGTGCGGCCTTTGCCGCGGCCCGCGTGCTGGACGGCAACCGCGACACCTATTGGTCGTCGCCGGACGGCGTGACCACGCCCAGCCTGACGCTGGACCTGCCGCCGGGCAAGCCGTTCGACGTGATCCGCCTGCGCGAATATCTGCCGCTCGGCGTCCGCGTGACGCGCTTTGCGGTCGATCTGGACGAGGGCCAGGGCTGGCGCCAGGTGGCGGAGCACGAGTGCATCTCCGCCCAGCGCATCATCCGCCTGCCCAAGCCCGTCACCGCGCGGCGCCTGCGCCTGCGCATCGTGGAGGCCCCCGCCTGCCCCGCGATCAGCGAGATCGCCCTGTTCCGACAGGCGGCGCCGGTACCGGTCGCGCCGGTGCGCTCGTCCGATCCGACGATCCTTGCCAAGCAGGGCTGGCGCATCGTCGCCGCATCGGGGACGGGTGCGGAGGCGTTGATCGACAACGAGGCGGCGACGCGCTGGACCGTCCCCGCCCCCAGCGCGGCGGCCCCGGCGCAGGTGACGATCGACCTGGGCGCCACGCAGATGCTCGCCGGCTTCAGCCTGACGCCGTCGCGCACCGTCGCCAAGGACACCGCACCGCCGCGCGGCTATGTCTGCGAGACGAGCATGGACGGCAAGACGTGGACGCCCGGTGCGGCGGGCGAGTTCGGCAATATCGCCTATGCGCTCGCCACCCAGCGCGTGACCTTCGACACGGCGCGCCGGGCGCGTTTCCTGCGCCTGTCCTTTGCCGCCACCGCCGTGCCCGCGGGCAAGCTGACCGTGGCGGAGGTGGGTGCCTTTACCGTCCGGTGATCCGCAAAGCCCCTCCCCTTCGGGGGAGTGGTGACTGCTACGTCCTCTCGCCCCCGGAGCCACGCCGCGCGACCAGCCAGCCGGCGAGCAGCGCCACGCCGGCACCGGCCACCACCATCCCGGCGCGGCGCTGGTCCGGCCGGCGGAAACCGCCATCGACCGCGCCGTCGTCCGCTGGCGGCGCGAACAGATTGCCGCCGGTCACGGGCACCGGATCGGCCTTGGCGAAATACCGCCCCATGAAACCGTTCATCATCGCCGCGCTCAGGTTCGGCGTGGCGAACTGCGTGATCTTCATGAAGGCCGCCGGCGCGCCCACCGCCGTCGTGTTGCGCGGCCGGTCGGCAAGGCGCACCACCGCCTTCGCCACGGTGCGCGGATCGAGCACGCCCGGCGGCACCGATGTCTTGCCGCCCGTGTAATTGCCTGCATGCGCGATCGCGGGCGTATCGACAAAGGTCGGATACACGTCGCAGATATGGATGTGGCGATATCCCGAGACTTCGCCGCGCAGCGCTTCGGAAAAGCCGCGCAGCCCGAACTTGCTCGCCGCATAGGCCGCGGCCCAGGGTGCGGCCAGGAACCCGCCTATCGAGATCATGTTGACGAAAATGCCGCGCTTCTGCTCCAGAAAGATGGGCAGGACCGCATGCGCATCGTGCATGTGACCGATCAGATTGGCCTCGATCACCTGCCGGTGCGCTTCCATCGGCACCGCGTGATATTGGCCGACCGCGCCGATCCCGACATTGCTGAACCACAGGTCGATACCGCCCAGATGCTCGCGCGCCCGCGCCGCCAGCGCCTGCACCGCCGCGGCATCGGTGACGTCGGTCGGGATCACCAGCGCCTCGCCCCCCGCCGCACGGCATCGCTCGGCCACCAGATCCAGCGCGCCCTTGTTGCGCGCCGCCAGCACCAGCTGCGCACCGCGCGCGGCAAAGGCTTCTGCCGTTGCGGCGCCGATCCCGCTCGACGCGCCGGTGATGACGACCTTGGTCGGATGGTTGCGGGTCATGGGCATCCTCCTGAAAACCTGGCCCCAACGCGTCGCCCGCCGGAACGGACCTTTGCCCTGCGCCCGGTTGCCCCTATTTTGCGGCGCTTGCGACGGAAACGGACCGCCCATGCATCGTGGGATGGACGAGGGGGACGATGCGCCGGGCGAACACGCCATTGCTGCTATGGATCGCGCAGGAGGTGCTGCCGCACGAACCGGCGCTGCGTCGATGGCTGCGCGGTGCCTTTCCCCAACATCAGGCGGACGACGTGATACAGGAAAGCTATTGCCGCCTCGCCGAACTGGACGGGTTCGCCCATATCGCCGACCCGCGACGCTATCTGTTCCAGACCGCACGCAACGTCGTGCTGGCCGAGATCCGCCGGACGCGCGTGGTGCGGATCGAGGCGGCGGGAACGCTGGCGGATATCGAGCCCGCCCTGATCGCGGACGAGCTGGATCCGGAGCGGATCGTTTCGGGGCGCGGGCTGCTCGGTCATGTCGAGGCGCTGATCGGTGCGCTGCCGGACCGGGCGCGCGCGATCCTGCGGCTGCGCAAGCTGGACGGCCTGTCGCAGCGCGAGATCGCCGAGCGGATGGGCGTGACCGAGACGATCGTGGAGAATGACCTGGCCCGCAGCCTGCGCACCGTGCTGGCGGGGTTGAGCGAGGACGAGCGCGCCGAACTGCCGACGCGCCAACGGATGAGACATGGACGAACGCCCCTCCGCCGCCGCCATTGACGCCGCCGCCGCTGCATGGGTCGCGCGGTTGGACCGCGGCGGGCCGGATGCGGGGCTGGACGCGTGGCTGGCCGCCGACCCGCGCCACCGCGGGGCGCTGATCCGTGCGCAGGCGCTGTGGACGTCGCTGTCCGGCCTGCCCGCCGCCGCGGCCGAACCGCCGGCCCAACTGCCGGCCATGTCGCGCCGTCGCTGGCTGGCGGGCGCGGCGGGGCTGGCGGCGGCGGGCATTGCCGGGTTCGGCTGGTGGATACAGCATGATCCGGCGCAGGCATTCGCGACCGCGATCGGCGAGCGGCGCCCGGCGCGGTTGGCGGATGGGTCGACGATGCTGCTCAACACCGACAGCCGGTCGCGCGTGGCGATCGCGGGCGATGCGCGCCGGGTGATGCTGGACAGCGGCGAGGCCTGGTTCCAGGTGGCGCACGACACCACGCGCCCCTTCGTGGTGGAGGCGGGGGCGGTGCGGGTGCAGGCGGTGGGCACGGCCTTTTCCGTGCGCCGGCTGGCGGGACGGGCGCAGGTGGTGGTGAACGAGGGGCGGGTGCGCGTCTGGTCGGTGGACGCGCCGGCGCGCTTCCTCAACCTGACCGCCGGGTCGCGCGCCGTCGTTCGCGACGATCGCGGCGCGGACGAGGCGCAGGTGGCGCCCGCGCGCATCGACGAGGCATTGGCTTGGCGCCGCGGCGAGATCGTGCTGGACGGCATGACGCTGGGCGATGCCGCGGCCGAGTTCAACCGATACAACCGTCAGCAATTGTCGGTGGAGGCCGGACTGGCCGATCGCCGCATCGTCGGCTGGTTCCGCACCGACGATGTTGACGGCTTTGCCCGCTCCGCCGCGGCGATGACCGATGCGCGCGTCGAGCGGGACGGGGAGGCGATCCGGCTGCTCCGGGGGAACTGATCCGAATTAATTCGATCCGGTCCGGACGGAAATCGCCCGGCCGTCCATCTACCCTCGCGAGACGCACGCAGATGCGTCGCCAGACCAGAGGGGAGGATCTTCACATGCCGCTTCGTGCCACCTTCACCGCCGCATCGCTGATGGCCATCGTCGTCGCCAGCCCGGCCGCCGCCGCGGCGCAGACCAGGCGTTTCGACATCGCCGCGCAGCCCGCCGCCAGCGGCATCGTCGCCTTTGCGCGGCAGGCCGGCATCCAGGTGCTCGCGCCCGAGGAAGCGACGCGCGGCCGCCGCATCGCCGCGGTGCGCGGCAGCTACGCCGTACCGCAGGCGCTCCGCCGCGTCGCCGGGTCGGCCGGCCTCGCCGTCGCCTCGTTCGACGGACGCACCGCCATCCTCGCCGCCCCCCGCACCGCCACCCCCGGCGCCCCGCAGGCCGACACCGTCAACCAGCCCGGCGAGGCCCCGACGCAGCAGGCGGACAACGAGCTGGACGCGATCATCGTCACCGGCACGCGCACCCGCGGCCAGACGGTGCTGACCTCCTCCTCCGCGATCACCGTCGCCACGCGCGAGGATCTGGACCGCAAGGCACCGCGATCGACCGCACAGGCGCTGGAACTGGTTCCCGGCATCTTTGTCGAAGGATCGGGCGGCGAAGTGTCGAACAACTTCTCGGTACGAGGCCTCGCCGGCGGCGGGCAGCAATTCGTACAGTTGCAGGAGGACGGCCTGCCCGTCTTCTACATCAATGCGCTGTCCGACACGATCCTGAAGCAGGAAGTCTATATCGACCGGCTGGAGGCGGTGCGCTCGGGCGCGTCCGGCATCCTGACCGTCAACGGCGCCGGCGCCACCATCAACTTCATCACCCGCAAGCCCGATTTCGACAAGGCGGGCGGCACCTTTCAGCTTACCACGTCGAGCTTTGCCACCGCGCGCGTCGACGCCTTCATGACCAAGCCGATCGCCGAGAACACCGCGATCGCGATCGGCGGCTTCTACCGCCGCGACGACGGCATCCGCGATCCCGGCTATGACGCCAATCAGGGCTTCCTGTTCCGCGCCGCCATCTCGCAGCGCTGGGACAGCGGCCGGCTGACCCTGTCCGCCAAGGTGGTGGACGACCATAACATCTTCTACGTGCCGATCCCGGTGACCGGTGTCGGCGATCCGCAGTCGATCCCCGGCCTGTCCGCCACCCACGGCCTGTTGCAAAGCCGCGACTTCGGCCAGGTCCGGGTGCGCACCACGCCGACCACGGGCGCGTCGTTCAAGGACATCGACCTGACGGACGGCGTGCATACCAGGGCGCAGTCCTATGGCTACGACCTGACCCAGGATTTCGGACGCGACTTCAACTTCTTCGCGCGTGGCCGCTACACGCGCTTCGGCACCGACTTCAATTCGATCTTCTCCTACGACAATTCCGCGCTGCAACTCGCCTCCGAACGGCTGCGCACCACCGGCACCGGGCTGAATGCGACCAGCGTGCAGACGCTCACCCGCTTCGCGCCGGCGGGCGCCACGGGCCTCGGCCTGCGCTATGTCGATACCGGGCAGATCGTCCGCGGCGATGCCGCGCTCAACGCGCTCAACGGCAACGGCCTGATCGCCGAAAGCGTGATCGGCAACAACCGCGCGTCGGTGAAGGAATTCAACAGCGACACCGGCATCACCTGGCAGACGCCGACCAACTCACTGACCATCGGCGGGCTCTTCACCCGCTCCAGCCGGTATAACGACGCGGTGGGCGCCGCCACCTTCCTGACCGACGTGCGCAACCGCGCGCGCCGCGTCGACGTGGTGGCCCTCAATGCCGCCAACGGCGTGGTCGGCTCGCTGACCGAAAACGGCTTCCTCAACTACGGCACCTTCGGCGAAGGGCCGAGCCGCGCCAAGTTCACCTCGATCTCCGCCTATGCCACCGACCAGTTGACGCTGTGGGACAAGCTCAGGATCGACGGCGGCATCCGCTTCGAACATTTCGTGTTCAACCGGCTGGGCGGCAACACGGTCGGACAGGTGCCGGTGGCGGGTGCAGGCGTCTTCACCCCCGGTGGCGTGCTGATCACCGACAACGACACCATCATCGCCAACAACTACATCGCCCAATATGGCGGCGGCAGCTTCGACGGCACCTACTCGCGCCAGCGTCGCGAGTTCAACAAGATCGCCTGGACGCTGGGCGCCAACTATCTGATCACCGACCGTTTCGCCGTCTATGGCCGCTACGCCACCGGCTTCCAGGCGCAGGAACAGAACCGTCCGACCGACCTACGCTTCGCCGAAGCGGGCCTGCGCTATTCCAGCCGGCTGGTGCAGGCATCGGTGACCGGTTTCTACACCAACTTCCTCGATTACCCGCAATCGCGCGACGTGCAGACGACGGTGAACGGCGTGACGGTGACGCAGCAGCTTACCGCCAATTCCGGCATCAAGGTCTGGGGCGGCGAGTTCGACGTGACCGTGCGGCCGGTCGACTGGTTCCGCGTCCAGGCGGTGGGCGTGATCCAGGAGTCGAAGATCGACATCCGCTCGCTCTCTGCCTTCCAGGGCGGCAACCCGATCGACATCAACCAGATCGCGCAAGGCCTGCGCACCCAGGTGGAAGGGTTCGACGGCAACAAGCCGGAGCGGACGCCCGCGATCAACGTCGCGGTCACCCCCGCCATCGTGCTGCCCAACGGTCTGGGCGAGATCTACGGCAGCTGGCGGCGGATCGGGCGCATCTATGCCGATATCTCAAACCAGCTCGAACTGCCCGGCTACAGCCTGTTTTCGGCCGGCGTGATGGTCAATGTCGCGCCGGGCGTCACCTTCAACGCCTCGGTGGAGAATATCGGCAACGCCGTCGGCCTGACCGAGGGCAATCCGCGCGGCGGGTTCAACGAGAATACGGGATCGAACTTCTATTTCGCGCGGCCGATCAACGGGCGGAACGCGGTCGCCAGCCTGCGGTTCGATTTCTGATGTCTCCTCCCCTCCCCTTCAGGGGGGGCCGCCATATCCCTCTCCCCACCGGGGAGAGGGCAAAGCTGTAAAAGGACGCCTGATGATCCGCCTCGTGCTCGCCGCCACGCTTGCCATCACCGCCGCCACCGCGGTCGCGCAGCAAGCCCCCCTGGCGTTTCGCATCGACGAAGGGCGCAACATCAACGCGTTCCTGCGCCAGGGGCCGGTGGCGGCGCATCTGCTGCTCCGCTCGGGCAGCGATCCGCGCATCCTCGTCGCCTTTCCCGCCGGCAACAGCGGCACCGGCCTGTGGTTCGAGAAGACCGCCAAGCCCGTGACATGGCGGCTCGATCAGGCGCCGACCCCGTATTCATCGGCGAGGCTTCACGGCCTGCGGGCGGTGGCGAGCATCGATGCCCCGGAACTGCGCTTCCGGCAGGCGGTGCTGTCATCGGTACGCGTGCTGCGCGACTATGAGGCGCTGGGCAAGGCGCCTGCGGAGATACTGGTCGCCGGCCGCGCGGGCACATGGGCGCGGGACCGGCTGGACGGCGCCCCCGGCTATGCGCTGTCGGTATCGGGCCTGCGCGGCACCAGGATCGAGGGGGACCGGGTGAAAGCCGGCCCCGATGGCCGCATCACGCTGGCGATCACCGCCGCCACCGGCGAGACGCCGCTGACCCCGCTCGCCGGCTCCGCCCTCCTGAACGCACAGGCGGGCAGCGACATGCGCGCGCGCAACGCGCTGCAATTCCTGTCCTATCGCGAGAAATATCTGGCGGGATCATGGCGGTTCGACACCTATTTCGGCCGCGACACGCTGATGAGCCTGCGCCTGCTGATGCCGGTGCTGCAACCCGCCGCCGTGGAGGCCGGGCTGGGCGCGGTGCTCGCCCGCCTCGCCGCCAATGGCGAGGTCGCGCATGAGGAGGATATCGGCGAGTTCGCCGTGCTGCGCAACATGCGCGAAGGCCGCGGGCGCGTCGCGACGCCGATCTACGACTATGCGATGGTCGATGACGACTTCATGCTCGCCCCCGTCGCCAGTGCCTGGCTGCTCGGGCGCGGCGCCCCGCGTGCGGCGAGCTTTCTGAACGGCCGCGATGCCGCCGGCCGGACGCAAGGCGACCGGCTGGTGGCGAACTTCGCCTGGGTGGTGGAGCGTACCGCCGCCTTTGCCGCATCGCCCGGTGTCGACCGCCTTGTCGGATTGAAGGGCGACCGCCTGACCGGGCAATGGCGCGACAGCGAGGAAGGTCTGGGGCGTGGCCGCTACGCCTATGACGTGAATGCGGTATGGGTGCCCGCTGCGCTGGATGCGATCGCCGCGATCGACCGCGCCGGGCTGCTCAAGTCCTTCGGCACCCCCGCCCAGCGCGCCACCATCGGCAGGGCAGGTGCGCAGGCCGCGGCATGGCACCGCGCCGCGCCCCCGCTGTTCGCGGTCACGATCCCTGCGGACCGTGCCGCCAAGGCGGTGGGCGACTATGCCGGACAGGTGGGCGTCCCCGCGCAGGACGCGCTTGCCGCGCTCGGGACCGCGCCGGTGACGTTCAACGCCCTGTCGCTGATGGCGGATGGCAGGCCCGTGCCGGTGCTGCATTCGGATGACGGCTTTGCGCTGCTTTTCACCGATCCCGATGCCGCGGCGCTCGACCGCTCGCTGACCGCAATGATGCGCCCCTTCCCCGCCGGGTTGATGACGCCGGTCGGCCTGCTCGTCGCCAACCCCGCCTTTGCCACGCGCGACGTGCAGGCGCGTTTCGGCGCCGGCGCCTATCACGGCACGGTCGTCTGGTCCTGGCAACAGGCGGTGCTGGCCGCAGGGCTGAACCGCCAGATCGCGCGCACCGACCTGCCCGCCGCCGTCCGCACCAAGGCGCTGGCAGCGCGAGCGCAACTCTGGCGCGCCATCCAGTCGGCGGGCGAGGTGCGCACCTCCGAACTCTGGTCCTGGGCTTACCGGGACGGCGGCTACCGCGTCGCCCCGTTCGGCGCGCAGTCGGGGGACGCGGACGAATCCAACGCCGCGCAACTGTGGAGCACGGTGTTCCTCGCGCTGCAGCCGCCGGCACCGTGACCGCGGCGCGGGTGCTCGATCGCCGCACCCTGCTCGCCCGCGCCGGGCTGCTCGCCGCCGCCGCCGCGGTCCCCCGCCCCGCCGGCGCCGCCGCGACCCGCATTGCCGCGCTTATCGCCCGCATGACGATCGAAGAGAAGGCGGGGCAGCTTTCCTGCTTCAACGACGAGATCCGCCCCGTGGGCGCGGTGTTCAACCCGGTGGTGAATGCGCAAGGGGCCGCGGCGCAACTCGCCGACATCCGCGCCGGACGCATCGGCATGCTGTTCAACGGCTATGGCGCGCAAGGGGCGATCCGCGCGCAGGAGGCGGCACTGGCCAGCCGGTTGCGCATCCCGCTGCTGTTCGCCGCCGACCTCATCCATGGCTGCCGCACCATTTTCCCCATTCCGCTCGGCGAAGCCGCCGCCTTCGATGTCGACCTGTCGCGGCGCGTCGCCCGCGCCGTCGCGGTGGAGGCGCGCGCGGCGGGGATCCACTGGACCTTCGCCCCGGTGGTCGATGTCGCGCGTGACCAGCGCTGGGGTCGGGTCGCGGAGGGCGCGGGCGAGGATGTGGCGCTGAACGTCGCACTGGCGGTGGCGCGCGTCCGCGGCTTCCAGGGCGCCGGCCTTGCCCGCGCCGATGCGCTTGCCGCCACGCCCAAGCATTTCGCCGGCTATGCGGAGGTGCGCGGCGGCATGGAATATGGCGCGGTCGACATGAGCGACGCGCATCTGCGCGAGGTGGTGTTGCCGCCCTTCGCCGCCGCCTTTCGCGCCGGGGCCGCGGCGACGATGGCCGCGTTCACCGCCTTCAACGGCATTCCCGCCACCGCCAATCGCCACCTGCTGACCGACATCCTGCGCGAGGATCTGGGCTTCACCGGCGTCTGCGTGTCCGATTATGACGCCGACCGCGAGCTGATCGCGCACGGTGTCGCCGCGGACGAAGCGGATGCCGTGCGCCTCGCCATCCTGGCGGGCATCGACATGTCGATGCAGAGCGGACTGTTCCAGCGTCACCTCCCCGCCCTGGTGGCAAGCGGCGCGGTGCCGGTTGCCGTGGTCGACCGCGCCGTCGCCCGCGTGCTGGCGTTGAAGGACGCGTTCGGCCTGTTCGACGATCCCTTTCGCGGGCTCCGCGAGCCCGCCGCCCCGCCGCCCACCGCCCTTGCGCGCGAGGCGGCGACGCGCAGCATCGTTCTGCTGCGCAATGCGGGCGCGGTACTGCCACTCGCCCCCGCCACCCGCGTCGCGCTGATCGGTCCGTTCGGGGCCGATCGCGCGCATCTGAACGGCCCCTGGTCGTTCGCCGGTCGCGCGGAGGACGGGGTCGACCTCGCCACCGCGATCCGCCCCTTTGCCGTCGAGCCGGGCAGTGGCATTCACCATCCCCTGCCCGGCGGTATCGACCGCGCCGTGGCGGCGGCGCGCGCGGCGGACGTGGTGCTGCTCGCCATCGGCGAGGGCGCGGACATGTCGGGCGAGGGCAACAGCCGCGTCGCGATCACCGTGCCGTCTGCGCAACAGGCCTTGGCCGAAGCGGTGGCCGCCACCGGCAAACCGCTCGTCATCCTGCTGCGTCACGGCCGCGCGCTGGCGCTCGAGGGCGCGGTGCGCGATGCCCCTACGATCCTTGCTACCTGGTTTCTGGGGGCCCAGACGGGCCACGCGGTTGCCGATATCCTGTTCGGCCGCGCCGAGCCGTCGGGCCGCCTGCCCGTCAGCTTCCCGTTTGCCACCGGCC
>NZ_JALNUQ010000024.1:0-50956 GCF_026540875.1 Sphingomonas sp. GM_Shp_2 | reverse complement strand
GCAACGCGGCCCATGGCCACAATGCCAGCAGCCTGATCGTCACCACCATCGCGATCCCCACCGCCGCAGTGATGTGCAGCCCGCTCACCGACAACAGATGCGCCAGCCCCGCCCTGCGCATCGCCTCCGCATCCGGCTCCGCGATCGCCCCCACATCCCCCGTCGCCAAAGCCGCCGCAATGCCACCCGCGCTCCCCGGCAACCGGCTGATGATATGCGCGGACGGTCGCGCCCGCACCCGCCCGGCCGCCGGGTCGCTCTCCTCCACCACGACCGGGCCCAGACTGCGCCCCATCGCGCCGATGCCGTTGAACCATGCCGCCCGCGCCGCATCATAGGCGCCCGGCACCGCCGGGTCCGGCGGCGGCATCAGCCGCGCCCGCAACCGCACGACCTTCGCCCCGCCAAGATCGGCAGGCGCGTCGCGCTCCGCGACGTTCACCCGCACCCGCGGTGGCAGGCCCCCGCCATGTGCGACCCTGAGCGTCAGGCGCACCAGCTCCCGCGCCGGCAGCGGTTCGACCCGCTCGACCCGCGCGGTGAATGCCGCCACCACCGGCCGCACCAGCACTGGCGCCGCCACCCGTTCGGCGCGCCACCATATCCATCCCAGCCCAAGCGCGATCATCAGCCCGGCCATGCCGATCGCCCGCGCGAGGCGACCGCCCCCGGCCATCGCCAGCGCCACCGCGGCCACGCCGCCCCCGCCCAGCATCACCCCTGCCCAGCCCAGCGGGTCCGGCAGCACGAACCACAGCGCGACGCCCAGCCCCGCCATTACCGGCACCCACAGCGCCAGTTGGTCGCGCTCCGCCTCCAGCCACCGTTCCACGGCACCTGATCCCGGTATTTGGCGCCGGGGGAGCGACATGCTAGGGGCGGCGGCGGCTGAACTGGCCATGGATCATCCAGCTTGGGAGCAAGCGCGCTTGGGCGCAACCACCGATACCGGCGCAGCACCTGCGCCCCACCGCGACGCAAACGTCGTCACCCGCTTCGCCCCGTCGCCGACGGGGTTCCTGCATCTGGGCGGCGCGCGCACCGCGCTGTTCAACTGGCTGTTCGCCAAGGCGAATGGCGGCAAGTTCCTCCTGCGGATCGAGGACACCGATCGGGCCCGCTCGACGCAGCCTGCGATCGACGCGATTCTGGAGGGGATGCGCTGGCTGGGCCTGGACTGGGACGGCGATGCCGTGTTCCAGTTCGCCCGCAGCGCCCGCCATGCGGAGGTCGCGCACCAGATGGTGGCGAACGGCCATGCCTATCGCTGCTACATGACCGCCGAAGAGATCACCGCGCAGCGCGAGGCGGCGCAGGCCGCCAAGCAGCCGCTGCGCATCCGCTCGCCCTGGCGCGATGCCGATCCCGCGACCGCACCGGCCGACCAGCCCTTCGTCGTCCGTCTGCGTGCCCCGCGTGAGGGCGCGACCACGATCGCCGACCGCGTACAGGGCAGCGTCACCGTGCAGAATGCCGAGCTGGACGATCTCATCCTGCTCCGCTCGGACGGTACGCCGACCTATATGCTCGCGGTGGTGGTGGACGATCACGACATGGGCGTCACCCATGTCATCCGCGGCGACGACCATCTGAACAACGCCTTCCGCCAGCTGCCGATCTACAAGGCCAATGGCTGGCCCGAGCCGATCTATGCGCATATCCCGCTGATCCACGGATCGGACGGCGCCAAGCTGTCCAAGCGCCACGGCGCGGTCGGGATCGAGGCCTATCGCGACGAGATGGGCATCCTGCCGGAAGCGCTCGACAACTATCTCCTGCGCCTCGGATGGGGTCACGGCGATGCCGAGATCATCACCCGCGAAGAGGCGATCGAGTGGTTCGACCTCGCCGCCGTCGGCAAGGCGCCGTCGCGTTTCGACCTGAAGAAGCTCGAAAATCTGAACGGCCACTATATCCGCGAGGCGGACGACGCAGCCCTGGCACGTCTCGTCGCAGGCCGTATCGGTGATTCGGCCGATGTCGAGCTGCTCACCCGCGCCATGCCGTCGCTCAAACCCCGCGCCGCCAACCTCGGCGAACTGGCGGACGGCGCCGCTTTCCTGTTCCGCCAGCGCCCGCTGACGCTGGACGATGCCGCCGCCGCCCTGCTCGACGACAAGGGACGCGAGACGCTTGCCGCGGTGCACGCCGCGCTTGACGCGGTGCACAACTGGGATACGGAGACGCTAGAAGGCGCGGTACGGCAGGTGGCAGAGACCCGGCAGCAAAAGCTGGGCCAGGTCGCACAGCCGCTTCGCGCCGCACTCACCGGTCGCAAGACGTCGCCGGGCATCTACGACGTGCTGGTCCTGTTGGGCCGGACCGAGAGCCTGGGGCGGATCGCCGACCAGACGACCGCAGAGAGGAAGGACATTACTGCATGACCGACACCGCGAAAATCAACCTCGGCGGCAACGATCTCGAATATCCGGTCCTGTCGGGCTCGGTCGGCCCCGACGTGGTCGACATCCGGAAATTCTATGGCCAGTCGGGCGCCTTCACCTATGATCCCGGCTTTACCTCGACCGCCTCGTGCCAGTCGAAGCTGACCTATATCGACGGCGACGAAGGCGTTCTGCTGCACCGCGGCTATCCGATCGGCGAACTGGCAGAACATTCCAGCTTCATGGAGGTCGCCTATCTGTTGCTGAACGGCGAGCTGCCGTCCTCGTCGGACCTGTCGACCTTCACCAACACGATTACGCGCCACACCATGGTGCATGAGCAGCTGGCGAACTTCTTCCGCGGTTTCCGCCGCGACGCGCACCCGATGGCGATCCTGTGCGGCGTCGTCGGCGCGCTCAGCGCCTTCTACCACGATTCGACCGACATCCACGATCCGGTACAGCGCACCATCGCGTCGCACCGCCTGATCGCCAAGATGCCGACGATCGCGGCGATGGCCTACAAGTACAGCGTCGGCCAGCCCTTCCAGTATCCGGACAACTCGCTGTCCTATACCGGCAACTTCCTGCGCATGACCTTTGGCGTGCCGGCCGAGCCCTATGAGGTGAACCCGGCGGTCGAGCGTGCGATGGACCGCATCTTCATCCTCCACGCCGATCACGAACAGAACGCGTCGACCTCGACCGTACGTCTGGCGGGTTCGTCGGGCGCCAACCCGTTTGCGTGCATCGCGGCCGGCATCGCCTGCCTGTGGGGCCCGGCGCATGGCGGCGCCAACGAGGCGGCGCTCAACATGCTGCGCGAGATCGGCACCCCCGATCGCATTCCGGAATTCATCGCCCGCGCCAAGGACAAGAACGATCCGTTCCGCCTGATGGGCTTCGGCCACCGCGTCTACAAGAACTACGATCCGCGCGCGACCGTCATGCAGAAGACGGTGCGCGAGGTGTTCGACGCGCTCAAGGTCAACGACCCGCTGTTCGAGACCGCGTTGCGCCTTGAAGAGATCGCGCTGTCGGACGATTACTTCGTCGAAAAGAAGCTGTTCCCGAACGTCGACTTCTATTCGGGCGTGATCCTGTCGGCGATCGGCTTCCCGACCGAGATGTTCACTGTGCTCTTCGCGCTCGCCCGCACCGTCGGCTGGGTCGCGCAGTGGAACGAGATGATCACCGATCCGGACCAGAAGATCGGCCGTCCGCGCCAGCTCTACACCGGCCCGACGCAGCGCAGCTACGTCCCCGTCGGCCAGCGCTGAGCCGATGCCGAGGCTCCGTCCGATCCTGATCGCGCTCGGCGTCCTGGTGGCGCTGATCGGGGCGCTCTGGATCGGCCAGGGTCTCGGCTACATATCCTGGCCGGCGTCCAGCACGATGCTGGACGACCGCGCCTGGGCCGACCGCGGCGCCGCCGTCGCGGTCATCGGCCTGCTGCTGATCCTGGTCGCCCGCCGCCTCCGCCGCTGACCGCCCGATAGATCAAGCGCACCGCATCCTCCCCCACCTCCGCTCGTGCTGAGCGAAGTCGAAGCACACGCGCCGCCCCATGGACTGCGACTTCGCTCAGTCCGAACGGTGGCACCTTCGATGTCAGCGCAAAAGCCGCCCCGCCAACAAAGCAACGATAACGGCAGGCAGGGCCAACACGCCGAGCATCAGCAGACCCACCGCCCATAACGGCCCGGCCGCACCCCCGATCGCCATCACCGGCGCTTGCGCAAAGGTGACGATCACCCCGGCCAGCCATGCGCGTCGTCGCAGCAAGCGCCCGCCGACACCGGCGATCACCAGCGACAATGGATACCAGAGCCACCAGTAACGCGCCGCATCCCAGGGTTCACGCACGCCCGACAGCGCACCGACCATGAACCAATAGGCGATGGCAACGCCGGCAAGGCCGATCGCCCGTGCCGCCCCCGCGCTCACCGTTCGGGCAGGCTCAGCGTAAAGGTCGCGCCCTCGCCGGCGGCGCTCTCCACGGTCAGGTCGCCCCCCATCGCGCGGGCCAGGCGCCGTGCGATATACAGGCCCAGTCCGTTGCCCCCCGGCTCGCTCGGATCGACCCGCTCGAATTTTTCGAAGATGCGCATCTGGTCGGCCGCCGCGATCCCCTTGCCCCGGTCCGCGACGCGCACGCAGACGCACCCCTCGCCCTGCCCGACCGACACGGTCACCGCCTCGCCATGCGGGGAGTAGCGCAGTGCATTGCCGATCAGGTTCAACAGGATCTGCAACACCCGCCCGAAATCGCCCCAGGCCGGGCCGCTCGCCTCGAACCCCGGTCGCGCGATCCGCACGCCCGCCGAATCGGCGCGCACCGCCAGCAATCCCGCCGCGCGCCGCGCCACATCCGCCAGGTCGATCGGCTCGGGGCGAAGCGCGAAATCCGGCTGCTCGATCAACTGCAACTCGACCAGATGATCGACCAGCCCCAGCAGGTGCCGGCCCGCCGTCGCGATATCGGCGGCATAGTCGGTATAGTCGTGCAGCATCGGCCCGTCCGTCTGCGCCTGGATGCTGTCGGCACTCGCCACGATCCGCGCGAGCGGGGTGCGCAGCGCCCGGTCCAGCCCTGCGGTAAAGGTCGCGGTCAGCGCCGTGCCATCCACCGGTGCGCTGCCGGCGGGTTCGCCCTCCTCGTCCATCCGCGCGGTGCCGACAAAGCCGGCGAACATGCCCTGCCCGTCACGGTGGATCGCCGCCGACAGCCGCACGCCCCGCCCCGATGTCTTCAGCCGCGCACGTTGCCCATCCAGCGGCCGCCGCCGCGCCAGCGCACCCAGGATCGGCAGGTCGCCCTGCCCATCGGCCTCCAGCGTGAACAACGCCGTCAGCGGTTGCCCGAGCAGCGCCAGCGCGTCGAAACCGTATCGCGGCCCCGCATCCAGCGACAAAAAGGTCAGGCGCAGACCGGCATCGGTTTCCCACCGCCAGTCGGCTTCCGCACGCGCGGCCTGCATCTCGCCATCGTCCGCCGGTCGCCAGGGCCGCTGCTCGTGCCAGCCGCTCGCCGCCAGTCGCACCCGCCCGCCCTCGGGCTGGGCGCGCAGCCACAAGGTGATGTCGGCATCCTCGTCCGCCACCGTCACGCTGCGCGAGACCACGATGCCCAGCCGCCGCGCCAGCCGCACCACCGTCGCCAGTTGCGGCACTGCCAGCGGCTCGCCCAGCGCACCGCCGGCCCGCCGGTTCAGCGCATCGATCGCCGGCTCGGCCGAGATCAGGATGCCCTCGGCATCGATCACCGCATGCGCCACCGCCTGCGCCCCGCCGTCGCCGCCCGGTGCCATCATGCCGCCGCCCGCTCGATCGCGCCGATCGCTGCCCGAAAGTCGCGCGGCAATCCGATCGGCCCCAGCGCGTGGCGTGCCGCCTCGGGCGGGATCGCCACGATCGCATCCAGTTGATCGGCCAGTGCCTCGATATCGCGCCGTGCATCCGCCTCCGACAGGGACAGCGCGATCTGCGCGATCGTCGGCCGGTCCAGGTCCAGCGCCCGCGCCGCCAGCCACAGCCGGTCGCCCTCCGGCTCCAATACCATCGCGCGCGCTTCCTCGATCTCGATGTTCAGCGCATGCGCCAGCAGCGCCATGAACAGCGCCAGCCGTCGGTCGCCCAGCGCCTCGATCAACAGGTCGGGCAGCTCGTCCGGCCGCGCGTCGATCGCCACCGCCAGCCGCAACGCCGCCGCCTCCGGCCGCTCCCCCTCGTCATGCGCCGCCAGGCTGCGCGCCGCCGCCTCGGCGATCGCCCGGTCGATATCCGGGGCATCGCCCGGCCGCACCGCCGCCGCCACCCACCACACCAGCCGGTGGTGCAGTTCGGCGGGCAGGTCGCTGCGCCCGGTCGCCTCGTCCAGCGCGGTGCGCCGACGGCTCTCCGCCGCCAGCAGCGCCCGCGCGGCTGCCGCGATCACCCCGTCCGGCGCATCCGCCAGTCGGACCAGCAGGCTGGGCGCATCCGGCCCCGCCACCGCGGTCGGCAGCGAATCGGCCAGCATGTCCGCACGCACCCGCGCTATCATTTCATCCATCAACGCCGGGTCGCGCAACAATCCCGCTTGCGTCAACCGTTCGGCGACATCGTCGCGCGCTTCCAGCAGCGTCTCGGCCAGCGCCGTGGCACCGCGCCCGGCCAGCACCCGTGCGGCATGACGGCGCAGGTCCTGCGCGATCGCACCCACATTGGCCCGCAGGCTGCGACCCAGCATCCAGCGCGTGCGATCGTCCAGCCGCGCGGCATCGTCCAGGAACAGGTCGGTCGTCGCGCCCGACAGCCGGGCATCGGCAAGCACCCGCGCCCGCGACGCCCGCGCGCTCAGCGCGGACGCGTCCCAGGCGTCCGGCCAGGCATCCGGAAAAGGGGCTTTGCCGACCGACATCGGCGATGTGCTACCGTGTCGAACATTAAAGCGACACTAAGCTTGCGTGCGAAGTGTCTCAATTGCGGACGCCAGGCTGGCCACCGCATAGCCACATGCCAGCACCAGCCCGAACACCGGCAGGCCCAGCAGCGCCGGCAACAACAGCACCGGCAGATACGCCGCGGGCACCGCCCACCAGCGCCGCCGCACCCGCTCCACCACCGCCCGCGCCGCCAGCCCGCCGCTGACCACCAGCGCGACCGCGAGCAGCAGCGGCACATCGTCGGCGCGCGCCTCGCGCAGCATCCATCCCAGCGCCAGCACCGCCGCCGCCGGGATCGCCGCCATCGCCCCGTCCATCAGCCGGGGCTGCCCCGCCTCGTCCCGCAAATCGCTCAGCGTCCGGCCCAGCCCCAGTCCCAGGCATCCGATCAGCGTCAGCAACAGTCCGGCGACCGGCGCTCCCATCAGGATCGCCGCGCATCCGGCCACCCCCAGCGCCCCGCCCGCACCGCCGACCACCGCGCTGCCCACGCCGCGTGCCACCAGCCGCGGCAGCGCAATCCGCGCGATCGGCGCCAGCAGCCAGCGATCAAACCCGCTACGCCGCCCGGATACCAGCGCCGCCAACACCGCGCGGCTGCGCTCGTCCAGCATCCGCCCGTCGCGCACCACGCCGTGCCCGGCCCGGATCGCCTCGCCGGGCACCAGCACATGCGTCGCCCGCGCCTGCGCCGCCATGCGCAGCAATGTCGATTGCAGGTCGTAATCACGCGGCAGTGCCGCCACCTCGGCCACCCGCTTGGGGTCCAGCCGGGCGACGCCGGCCCAGGCCATCTGGCCGCCGACCCGCTCCAGCCCGGCCTGCGCATCCACCTCCGGCACCACCAGCAGGGCGTCGCCGCCTTCCTGCGCCAGCGCCGCCACCGTCGCCTCGTTTGCCACAAGCCCGTCCGCCAGCATCACCAGACGCGACAGCGGGTGCAGCTTCTCCACCGTTTCGGCGGCGGAGCGCACCGCGTCCACCACCACCCCGCGCTGCCCGATCCGCGCGATCGCACCCAGCAGTTCGGGGGTAAGTCGCGCCACCACCACGATGATCTGCGCGGCGCCCGCCGCCATCAGCAGGCGCGCCTGATATTCGATCAGCGTCACCCCCGCGAACGGCAGGGTCGCGGTCAACCGCCCGGGGCGGTCCTCGGCGTCGTCTATGGCGAAAAGAAGCCCGGCAAGCATGATCGGCTGTTAGGCGGGTCGCGGGCTCACGGCCAGCCCCGTTTCCAACGCCGTCGCACCCGCACCATAGCCGGTCCGGGCGAGCGCCGCGCCGAGCCGGTGCGGCGAAGCGTGCGCTATCCCCTTCCTGATGCCGACAAACATGATAAACCGGGCCCGTGAACGGGGGCCAGAAATGATCGTAGATTTGCGCGCGGATCAACCGCGATCGGCCATGGAGCCCATGGAAGACGACCTCGCCCCCGAACCGGCATCCGAAAACCACTTCGCCTTTGCCGAGCATCAGGCCGCCGATCCGCTGCCCGATACGCCGTCGCGCCTGCCGCTGATCCTGGCCGTCGCCGCCACGCTCGCCTGGATCGTCCTCGTCCTCGCACTCGCCGGATCGCAACTGACCCGGCTGACCGCGATCGAGGGCGTACAGTTCGTCGCCGCGCTGGCCAGCGTTCCCATTCTTATCGCCCTCGTCTGGCTCCTTACCCAGCGCAACAGCCGCGCCGAGGCGGTCCGCTTCGGCCTCACCGCGCACGGCATGCGGCAGGAGGCCGCCGCGCTCCAACACAGCGTCGCCGCCGTCACCCGTTCGCTCGACGCCAACCGCGTCGAACTGGCCAAGCAGGTGTCCGCGCTCATGGAAATGGGCCACGCCGCGCAACAGCGGCTGGGCGCGGTCAGCAGCGGGTTCGCCGACGAGATCGCCGCAGCCGACGCGCACGCCCGCAGCCTGTCCGACGCCGCGGCCGCCACCCAGGCCAGCCTCGGCGTCCTTCTCGCCTCCCTCCCCCGCGCCACCACCGACATCGAAGCCGTCGCCACCCTCCTCGACCGCGCCGCGCACTCTGCCGGCGACCACGCCGCCGCCCTCGACGCGCAACTCGTCGCCCTCGGCCGCCGCGGCGAGGATGCCGACATGATCGCCACCGGCGCCGCCCAGCGCCTCGCCGCGCATATCCAGCGCATGGAGGCATCGGGCGACAATGCCGGCGCGCGGCTGGAGTCGGTGGCGGCCGAGATGTCCGCCACCGTCGACCTGCTGCTCGACCGGACGGCGCATGCGGTGGACGAATCGCGCAAGTCGATCGCCGCGCAGGGCGAGGCGATGCTGGCGATGGTCTCCACCCACCAATCCGCGCTGGAGATCAGCGCGCGTGACAGCGCCGACGCGCTCGCCGACCGCATCGGCTCGATCGACACCGTGATCGAGCGCGTCACCGCACGGCTCGACGCGCACCGGGTCGCGGGCGATGCGATGGTGGACCAGCTGCACGCCGGCATCGATCAGGTCGAAACCCGCATGGCCGCGCTGCAGGCTCAGGGGATCGAGCGCAACCAGATGCTTGCCGCCTCGATCAGCGCGCTCACCGGCTCGGCCGATGCGATGACCGTCGCGCTGGAGGCGGGCGATGCCATGGCGACCCGCACGATCGTCTCGGCCGAACAGTTGCTGGTCGCGCTCGATGCCGCCGCGCGGGAGATCGACGAAACCCTGCCCGAGGCGCTGGCGCGGCTCGATACCCGCCTGACCGCCAGCAAGCAGGTGGTCAGCGCCGCCAAGCCGGAGCTTCTCGCCCTCGTCACCGCCGCCGAAAGCACGCATGACGCGATCGAGGCGATCGCGGGCGTGATCGCCGAACAGCGCCGCACACTCGACACCCTCTCCGCCACCCTTCTCGACACCCTCTCCGCCGGCCGCGCCAAAGCCGACGCACTCGGCCACGTCGTCGACGAGACGATCGAGCGCACGCACCGCTTCGCCGAAGAGGCCGCACCCCGGCTGGTCGACGCCTTGCTCCGCGTTCGCGAAACCGCCGTCACCGCCGCGGACGAGGCCCGCGATACGCTCGCCGGCATCGTGCCGCAGGCGGCAGGGCTGCTGGAACAGGCGAGCAGCGAGGCGATGCGCCGGGCGACGGCCGATACCGTGCAGCGCCAGATCCAGGCCATCGCCGACGCCACCGACCAGGCGGTCGCCGCCGCCACCCGCGCCACCGAACGCGTCGCCGCGCAGGTCCAGTCGATCGCCGAGCAGGCCGCGGTGGTGGAAACCCATGTCGAAGAAGCGCGAAACGAACGCGAGGCGGCCGACCGCGACACCTTCGCGCGCCGCGCCTCGCTCCTGATCGAATCGCTCAACTCCGCCGCGATCGACCTGACCAAGATCTACGCGCCCGACGTCACCGACAGTGCTTGGGGCGCCTATCTGAAGGGCGACCGCGGCGTCTTCACCCGCCGGGCGGTCCGCATTCTCGATGCGGTGCAGGCGCGCGACATCGCCCGGCTTTATGACGACGACGCCAAGGTCCGCGAGCAGATCAACCGCTACATCCACGATTTCGAAGCGATGCTGCGCGGCGTGCTGGCACAGCGCGACGGCTCCCCGCTCGGCGTCACGCTCCTGTCGTCGGACATGGGCAAGCTCTATGTCGCGCTTGCCCAGGCGATCGAGCGTCTGCGCTGATCGCACGCGGCGGAGCAAAACATATGCTGACGGGTTTGGCCCAGGTCAGCATTGCCGGGTGCAAGGCGCCGGCTACGGTCTGATCCCCACAGGGACACCTCCGGCACCGCCTTTGTCACCATCAGGGGGGTTTGAAGCATATGTCCGTCGATCGTGGCCGGGTGGAAAATGGCGGATTGATCCTGTTCATCGCCGGGATCACCCTGGCACTGGCGCTGGTGGTATCCAGCTTCGCCGGCGCGCTGCTCTGGGCGGCGCTCGCTGCCCTGCTGTTCCAGCCGCTCTTCCAGCGCCTGCTCGCGCGCTGGCCCGACCGCCGCAACATGGCGGCGGCGGTGACGCTGCTCATCATCACCGTCGCGGTCGTCATCCCCGCGATCGTGATCACCAGCCTCGTGATCGACCAGGCGGCGGGCGTCTATACCCAGATGCGCAGCGGCCGGATCAACTTCGCCGCCTATTTTCAGCAGGTGCACGATGCCCTGCCGCTGCGGCTCCAGCATCTGCTCGACAATTCCGGTTTCAACAGCTTCGAGCGTGCGCAGGCGCGCATCTCCGCGGTCATCAGCAACAGCGTCAGCGTGATCGCGTCCCAGGCCCTGTCGATCGGACGCAACGCCGCCGCCTTCCTGCTCGCCTTCGGCGTCGGCCTCTACGTCACCTATTTCCTGCTGCGCGACGGCGATCGCCTCGGCCCTGCCGTCGTCCGCGCGCTACCCCTCCGCCCCGCCGTGGCGGAGCGCATCGCAGACAAGTTCGTCGCGGTGGTCCGCGCCACCATCAAGGGCTCGGGCGTCGTCGCCCTGGTGCAGGGTGCGCTTGGTGCGATCACCTTCTGGATCGTCGGCATTCCCGCCGCGCTCCTCTGGGGCCTGCTGATGGCGATTGCCGCGCTGCTGCCCGCGATCGGGCCGGCGATCATCTGGGTCCCGATCGCCATCTATCTGCTGGCGACCAGCGCGATCTGGCAGGCGGCCGTGGTCATTCTCTCGGGCGTCCTCGTGATCGGCCTTGCCGACAACATCCTGCGCCCCATCCTCGTCGGCCGCGATACCGGCATTCCCGACTGGCTGGTGCTCGTCACCACGCTGGGTGGCATCGACCTGATCGGCCTCAGCGGCATCGTCGTCGGGCCGCTGGCGGGCGCGCTGTTCATCACCGGATGGCAGATCCTGACCGAACAGCGCGAGGCACAGGCTACACCTTCGGAACGCCCACCCAGTCCAGCATATCGGCCGTGATCCAGCCGAACACATAGTTGGCGTAGAAGGCGACGAACATGGCGGTGGCGACGATCGTCACCCAGACCGCGGCCCGCCCCGGCCGGAATGTGTGCGGCGCGCTTTCGGCGGTGCCGGGGACATGCTCGCCCCCGGCCTCGTGTGTGGTCCTGACCCCGAAGGGCAGGACCAGAAACACCGCCAGGAACCAGAACAGGACGTAGATCGCAAGTGCCGACGTCCAGTGCATGGTCCTTACGCCTCGATTACCAGCACGTCGACGATCGGCTTCTTGCCGGTCCAGCGCGTCGCGACACGGCGCACGGCCAGCCGTACGTCCTCACGCATCTTCTCCATCGGACGCCGGCCATTCTCCACCGCCTTGGCTGCGGCTTCGACGGCCTCGGCGATGAACGCGTCGCGCTCATCCTCCACCGGCACGCCCTGCACCCGCACCTGCGGCCGGCCGAACGCACGCCCCTTGGCCGTCGCCACCGCGACCGAGATCTGTCCGTTCAGCGCCAGCTTGCGCCGCTCGTTGATCGTCGAGCCATCGGACGGCAGGATCACGTCCCCGTCCAGCACCAGCCGGCCGATGCTGGCGCGGCCGACCTTCTTGGGGTCGCCGGGCAGCAGGCGCACGATGTCACCATCGGATTGCACGATCGCCTGCGGCACGCCCTTCGACAGGCCGAAGCGGGCATGCTCCATCATGTGCCGCATCTCGCCATGCACCGGCACCAGCGCATTCGGTTTGATCCAGCTATACATCTGCGCCAGCTCGGGCTGGCCCGGATGGCCGGAGACATGGACATGCGCCTGGCGCTCGGTCACCATCCATACGCCCTTGCCGGCCAGTGTGTTCTGGATGCGGCCGATCGCCACCTCGTTGCCCGGGATCTGCTTGGACGAGAAGACGACGGTATCGCCCGCGTCCAGCCGAACCGTGTGGCTGCCCTCCGCGATCCGGGCCAGCGCGGCACGCGCCTCGCCCTGCCCGCCGGTCGCGACGATCAGCACCCGGTCCCGCGGCAGCTTCATCGCCGTCTCGGGATCGACCGTCTCCGGGAACCCCTTGAAGTAGCCGCAGGCGCGGCCGACCTTCAGGATGCGGTCGAGCGAGCGACCGGTGACGCACAGCTTGCGCCCCGTCTCCTTGGCCACCTCGCCCAGCGTCACGAGCCGCGCCGCGTTCGACGCGAACGTCGTCACCACCACACGCCCGCGCGCCTTGGCCACCGTCTCTGCCAGACCCTTGCGGACGCTGGCCTCGGAACCCGACGCCTCGGTGTTGAAGATGTTGGTCGAGTCGCATACCAGCACGTCGACGCCCTTGTCGCCGATCGCGCTCAACTCGTCGGCGGATGCCGGATTGCCGATGATCGGCGTGGCATCCAGCTTCCAGTCGCCGGTATGGAACACGCGGCCGGCCTTGGTCTCGATCAGCAGCGCGCTCGATTCCGGAATCGAGTGCGACAGCGGCACGAAGGTGAAGCCGAACGGCCCCACCTGGAAGCTTTCACGCTGTTCGATCACGCGCAGCTTTACGCGGTCGGCAATGCCTTCCTCGTCCAGCTTGCCGCGGATCAGGCCTGCGGTGAACGGCGTGGCGTAGAGCGGCACGCCCAGATCTTCGGCCAGATAGGGCAGCGCACCGATATGGTCCTCATGCCCGTGGGTCAGCACGATGCCGACCAGGTCGTCCAGCCGGTCCTCGATAAAGGCCAGGTCGGGCAACACCACGTCGATACCGGGATAGGCCGGATCGGCGAAGGTGATGCCGCAATCGACCATCACCCACTTGCCCTCGGTGCCGTACAGATTGACGTTCATGCCGATCTCGCCGGAGCCGCCGAGTGCGCAGAACAGAAGTTCGTTGGTCTTGGGAGTCATTCATTTCCTGTCAGAAGGGCCCGGTTGTATCCGGGTCTTGGGGAATGGCACCGCCATCGGTGCCGTCATACGTTGCGTTGCTGGGCACGGGCAGCACGCCCGCGCGGGAATTCGTTTCAATGAATATGGGCGCGTTCCCACATGATCGCCAGCCCCTGGATCGTCAGATCCGGCTCGATATGGTCGAACACGGCCGTGTGCCGCTCGAACAAGGTCGCCAGTCCGCCCGTCGCGATCACCTTTACCGGCCGCCCGACCTCCGCCTTCAGGCGGGCGACGAGCCCTTCGATCATCGCGATATAGCCCCAGTAGATGCCGATATGCATCTGGTCGACCGTGTTGCGCCCGACTACCGTTTCCGTCTCCGGCGCCTCGATCGCGATGCGCGGCAGCTTGGCCGCCGCGGTCACCAGCGCATCCAGCGACAGGTTGATGCCCGGCGCGATGATGCCGCCCTTATACGCGCCGGAATAATCGCTGACGTCGAAGGTCGTCGCCGTGCCGAAATCGATCGTGATCAGGTCGCCGGGATAAAGGGCATGCGCCGCGATCGTGTTGACCGCCCGGTCCGCCCCCAGCGAGGCCGGCTCGTCCACGTCGATCGCAATACCCCATTCCAGCGGCGCACGCCCGGCGATCATCGCGTCCGACCGGAAATATTTGCTCGCCAGCACCTGCAGATTGTGGAGCGCACGGGGCACGACGGTGGCGATGATCACGCCCTTCACGTCCTCGCGCGCATAGCCCTCCAGCGCCAGCAACTGGCTCAACCAAACCGCATATTCGTCGGCGGTGCGCCGCGGATCGGTCGCGATGCGCCAGCGGCCTTTGATCGTCCGCCCGTCGAGCAGCGCGAAGACCACATTGGTGTTGCCGGCATCGATCGCGAGCAGCATGGTTTTCCTCAGATCAGGAAGATGTCGGCGGCGTGCATGACACGGACGGCCCCGTCCGCCAAGCGCAGCCGCAACGCACCATCACGCGCCAGCCCGTCGAACCGCCCCTCGACCACCGCCCCGTCCGGCACTCGCGCCGTAATCGGCGTCCCAACCGGATGCGCGCCGGCGAGCCATCGATCGATCACCGGCTCCAAACCTTTGTTTCGCCAGATGCTTATCCATTGCCCGACCGCTTCGGCCAGGCGATTGAGAAAGGCTTCCGGCGTCACCGACACGCCGTGCATCGCCAGGCTCGTCGTCGCTCGATCCGGCAGATCGGGGTGATGCGCCAGATTGACGCCGATGCCGATGACCAGTGCATCCTCTGCGCGCTCCAGCAAGATGCCCGACAGCTTCGCGCCCGACAGCAGCAGGTCGTTGGGCCATTTCAGGCACAGCGTCCCTGCGTCGCGCGCGTTCAACAGGTCGCGTACCACCTGTTCCAGCGCGACGGCCGCGGCAAAGGCCAGCCCCGACGCGCCGGGATCGCCCGGACGCAGCCGGACGAGGGTGCTGGCATAGAAATTACCCGGCGGGGATATCCAGGCCCGCCCCTGCCGCCCCCGCCCCGCGGTCTGCCGGTCGGCCCGAAACCAGCTTTCCTCCTCGACCCCGGCCTTGGCCAGCGCGAGGAGGTCGGCATTGGTGGAGCCCGTTTCCGCGACGTGAACGATACGGGTCAGCGTGGCATCCCGATCAGAACAGCGCCTGCGCCGCCGCCATCGTCCAGACGCCCAGCGCCGGGATCAGGAAATATCCCAGCGGCGACACGAAGATCGCCGTCAGCGCGATCAGGCCGCCCTCCACCGGATTGGCGACCGGGGCGAATGCGGGCGCAGGCTCGTCGAAGTACATCGTCTTGACGACACGCAGATAATAATAGGCACCGATTACCGAGGCGGCGATACCGATCACCGCCAGCGGGAACAGCCCGGCATGAACCGCCGCCTGGAACACCGCGAACTTGGCATAGAAGCCGAACAGCGGCGGAATACCAGCCAGCGAGAACATGAAGATCGCCAGTGCCGCGGCAAGGCCGGGCCGCGTGCGCGACATGCCCGACAGGCTGGCGATGCTTTCCACCGACTGTCCATCGGCGCCGCGCATCTGCAATACCACCAGGAAGCTGCCCAGCGTCATGACCACGTAGATGGTCATGTAGGTCAGAACCGAGGCGACACCCTCGGCGGTCCCGGCCGCCAAACCGATCAGCGCGAAGCCGACATTGTTGATCGACGAATAAGCGAGCAGCCGCTTGATGTTCGTCTGGCCGATGGCGGCGACCGCACCCAGCACGATCGATGCAAGCGCTGCGAAGATCACGATCTGACGCCACTGGTCCGTCGCCGGACCCATCGCCTCCACCGCGACCCGCACGCTGAGCGCCACGGCGGCGACCTTGGGTGCGGAGGCGAAGAAGGCCGTGACCGGCGTCGGCGCGCCCTCATACACGTCGGGCGACCACATGTGGAACGGGACGGCGGCAATCTTGAACGCCAGGCCGGCGAACACGAACACCAGGCCGAACATCAGCCCCAGCGAGCGCGCTTCACCTGCGAGCAGGTGATCCGCTGCATAAGCGTTGGCGATGCCGTCGAACATGGTCGTGCCGGTAAAGCCGTACACCAGGCTGATCCCGTAAAGCAGGATGCCCGAGGCGAGTGCGCCCAGCACGAAATACTTCAACCCCGCTTCGGCCGAGCGCGTGTCCCGACGCATGAAGCTGGCCAGCACATAGGCGGACAGGCTCTGAAGCTCCAGACCGACGTACAGCGTCAGCATGTCACCGGCCGACACCATCATGCCCATGCCCGCTGCCGACAACAGCATCAGCACCGGATATTCGGGCCGCAGGTCTTCCCCGGAGGTTCGCTGGAAGAAGCCCGGCGCCATGATGATCGCCACGGCGGTCGCGATGTAGATCAGCACCTTGGCGAAGCTGGAGAACGCATCCGCGAGGAACAGGCCACCGAACGCCGCGCCGCCGCTCGACGCCGGCCCGGTCAGCGCGACCAGCGCGCCTGCCAGGACGAAGATCGCCGCGATCGATACCGCCCGCGTGGAGCCGTTACCGCCCCAGGCGGACACCAGCATCAGGGCAATGGCGCCGAGCGAGAGCACCAGCTCCGGCAGCACCATCGCCAGGTTCATCGAAGTATCCATCAGTGCGCCTCCCCATGCGTGGGCGCATGGGCATTGTGTTCAGTTGCAGCAGCGGGCCTGCCGGCGGTCGGCTGCGAGTCGCTGTGCGGCGACGCGCGTTCGATACGGGCGAGCAGCGTCGAGACATCCTGCCGCATCGGCGCCAGGAAGCTTTCCGGATACACGCCCATCCACAGCACCACCGCCGCGATCGGCGCGAGCAGCCACAATTCGCGGCTCGACAGGTCCGACATGCCACGCACCTCGTCCGACTTGATCTCGCCATAGGCGACCCGCCGGTACAGGTAGAGCATATATGCCGCACCCAGGATGATGCCCGTGGTGCACAGCAGCGCTGTCCAGGTCGACACCTGATAGGTGCCCATCAGCGACAGGAACTCGGCGACGAAGCCGCTGGTGCCCGGCAGGCCGATGGAGGCCATGGTGAAGAACAGGAAGAAGATCGCATAACGCGGCATGTTGATCGACAGGCCGCCATACCGCGCGATCTCGCGGGTATGCAGGCGGTCGTAGATCACGCCGACGCACAGGAACAGCGCGCCCGACACCAGGCCGTGGCTCAGCATCATGATCATCGCGCCCTCGATGCCCTGCGCATTGAAGGCGTAGAGGCCGATGGTCACGATCGCCATGTGCGCGACCGACGAATAGGCGATCAGCTTCTTCATGTCGCCCTGCACCAGCGCGACGAGGCTCGTGTAGATCACCGCGATCGACGACAGCGCGAAGATCAACCAAGTGAGCTGCCCCGACGCTTCCGGGAACATCGGCAGCGAGAAGCGCAGGAAGCCGTAGCCGCCCAGCTTCAGCAGCACGCCCGCAAGGATCACCGAGCCTGCGGTCGGAGCCTGCACGTGCGCGTCGGGCAGCCAGGTGTGCACCGGCCACATCGGCATCTTCACCGCGAACGAAGCGAAGAAGGCCAGCCACAACCATGTCTGCACCGAAGCGGGGAAGTCATAGTTCTGCAGCGCCGGGATCGACGAGGTGCCTGCGGTGCCCGCCATGTAGAGCATCGCGATGAACATCAGCAGCGAGCCGAGCAGCGTGTACAGGAAGAACTTGTACGACGCGTAGATGCGGTTCGCCCCGCCCCAGATGCCGATGATCAGGTACATCGGGATCAGGCCGGCTTCGAAGAAGACGTAGAAAAGAAACAGGTCCTGCGCCGCGAAGGTGCCGATCATCAGCACCTCCGTGAACAGGAACGCCGACATATACTCCGGCACCCGGTTCGTCACCGACCGCCAGCTCGCCCCGATACAGATCGGCATCAGGAACACGCTCAGCATGATCAGCATGAGCGCGAACCCGTCGATGCCCAGCGACCAGCCGAACGGACCGAAGAGACCCGGCGCATTTTCCACGAACTGCCACTGCGGGCCGCCCACCTGGAAGTTGGACCAGAGGATGATGCCGAGGACGAAGTCGATCAGCGTGGCGACCAGCGCGGTGCGCCGCGCGGCCTCCGCACCCAGGAACAGGCAGGCGACCGCGGCAATCGCGGGCACCGCCAGCATGACGGAAAGGATCGGAAAGTCGAACATCAGCCGATCACCCCGCAATGGCCCAGGTGACCGCGGCGGTAAGCCCGATCAGCATGACGAACGCATAGGTATAAAGATATCCCGTCTGAAGGTGCGCTGCCGCCCGGCTGCCCGCCTGGACGATCCAGGCCGAACCGTTGGGGCCGAAGCGGTCGATCGTCTTCTCGTCGCCGCGATGCCAGAGCAGGCGGCCGAGCGCGAAGGCGGGGCGCACGAAGAGGAAATGGTAGATCTCGTCGAAATACCATTTGTTGAGCAGGAAGCGGTACAGGATGCGGAACTGGTCCGCGAACTTCGCCGGGAAGCCGGGCGAGACGATATACGTCAGGAACGCGATCGCCAGACCGATCAGCATGACCACGGTCGCCGCCAGCTTCACCCAGATCGGCACGCCGTGCATCTCGTGCATCAGATGCTCGTTGAAGAACAGCGAACCCTTCCAGAACGCACCGGCGCTTTCCGGCTCCACGAAGAAGCCTGCGAACACGAAGCCCGCCGCGACGGCACCGATCGACAGGACGATCAAGGGGATCAGCATCACCAGCGGGCTTTCGTGCGGGTGATAGCCCGCCGTGCCGGTGGGCAGTTCCTCATGCGACGGACCATGGACGTGCGGCTCGTCACCGGCATCCTCGGCATGCGCCACATTGTGATGCGCTTCGTCGTGATGATGCGCATCATGCTGGTCGTGGCCATGCGCCCCGTGTCCATGCGCATCGTGAACGGCATGCTGGATATGCTCGGAAGCGGCCCAGCGCGGCTTGCCCCAGAAGGTCAGGAACATCAGGCGCCAGGAGTAGAAGCTCGTCAACAGCGCCGCAAACGTACCCACCCAGAAGGCACCCGGCGAACCGCCGGCCCACGCGACCTCAAGGATCGCATCCTTGGAGTGATAGCCGGCAAAGCCGCCCACGCCATAGATGCCGACACCGGTGATCGCCAGCGTGCCCATCATCATGCCCCAGAAGGTCACGGGGATGTGCTTACGCAGGCCGCCATAATAGCGCATGTCCTGCTCGTGGTGCATCGCGTGGATCACCGAGCCCGCACCCAGGAACAGCAGTGCCTTGAAGAAGGCATGCGTGAACAGGTGGAACATCGCCGCGCCGTACGCGCCGACGCCCGCTGCAAAGAACATGTAGCCGAGCTGCGAGCAGGTCGAATAGGCGATGACGCGCTTGATATCGGTCTGCACCGTGCCGACGGTCGCCGCGAACAGGCAGGTCGCCGCGCCGATGAACGTCACAAAGGTCAGCGCCGTCGGGCTCGCCTCGAACATCGGCGACAGGCGGCACACCATGAAGACGCCCGCGGTGACCATCGTCGCCGCGTGGATCAGCGCCGACACCGGGGTCGGGCCTTCCATCGCGTCCGGCAACCAGGTGTGGAGGCCGAGCTGCGCCGATTTGCCCATCGCGCCGACGAACAGGAGCAGGCACAGCACGGTCATCGTGTCGAAGCGATAGCCGAGGAAGCCGATCGTCGAACCCGCCATGTTCGGCGCTTCCGCCAGGATCGCCGGGATCGACACGGTGCCGAACACCAGAAACGTCCCGAAGATGCCGAGCATGAAGCCCAGATCGCCGACGCGGTTTACGACGAATGCCTTGATCGCGGCCGCATTGGCCGAAGGCTTGCGGAACCAGAAGCCGATCAGCAGGTAGGATGCGAGACCCACGCCTTCCCAGCCGAAGAACATCTGCACCAGATTGTCCGCGGTCACGAGCATCAGCATCGCGAAGGTGAACAGGCACAGATAGGCGAAGAAGCGCGGCTGATCCGGCTCCTCGCTCATATAGCCCCAGCTATACAGGTGGACGAGCGCCGACACGCTGGTGATGACCACCAGCATGACCGCGGTCAGCGCATCGACGCGCAACGCCCAGTCCACGCTCATGTCGCCGCTGGTGATCCAGTGCAGCACAGGCGTGACGGTCGCACCGTTCGCACCCGTCAGGAAGCCGATGAAGATCGGCCAGGACAACGCACAGGACACGAACAGCGCGCCGGTCGTGACCAGCTTGGCCGGCGTATTGCCGAGCGCCTTGTTGCCGAGGCCCGCGATCGCGGACGCCAGCAACGGCAGGAAGACGATAAGGAGGATCAACCGTTTACCCCTTCATCCGGTTGACATCGTCGACCGCGATCGTGCCGCGGCCACGGAAGTAGATCACCAGGATCGCAAGCCCGATCGCGGACTCGCCGGCGGCGACCGCCAGCACGAACATCGCGAACACCTGGCCCACCAGGTCCTGGAGATAGGCGGAAAAGGCGACCAGGTTCAGGTTCACCGCGAGCAGGATCAACTCGATCGCCATCAGGATGACGATCAGGTTCTTCCGGTTCATGAAGATGCCCAGCACCCCCATGGTGAACAGGATGGCCGCGACCACCAGATAGTGGATCAAGCCGATCACAGCTGCACCCCCTGCCCCACGGGCTGGTTGACGTTGCGCGTGGCATCCTGCGGACGCCGCGCGATCTGGCGCGCGATATTCTGCGGGCGCGTACCACCGCGCGGACGATGGGTCAGCACGATCGCGCCGATCATCGACACCAGCAGGACCAGGCCCGCTCCCTCGAACACGAACAGGTAGCGCGAATAGAGCAGGTTGCCGATCGACTGGATGTTCGACACCGTCGCATCCATCGGGGCGACGCGGCGGGCAAGCTGCACGCCGCCCGCGCTCCATGCGCCGAGCGCGATGATGATTTCGGCGGCGAGTGCGATCGACAGCGCAAGCCCGATCGGCAGATAGCGCGCAAAGCCAGCCCGCATCTGTGCCACCTCGATGTCGAGCATCATGACGACGAACAGGAACAGCACCGCGACCGCGCCGACATAGACGATGACCAGCAGCATCGCGATGAACTCGGCGCCGCACAGCACCATCAGTCCGGCCGCGTTGAAGAAGGCCAAAATCAGCCACATGACCGAGTGGACCGGGTTGCGCGACGAGATCGTCATCGCAGCAGACCCGATCACCACGATCGCGAAGATGTAAAAGGCGATAGCCTGTATCACTGCCTGTCAGGCCCCTTATTGTGTCGCCCCGAAGCGCCGAACATGTCGGTCGCGGCGGGCATTAACGGTACGGCGCATCGGCGGCAAGGTTCGCCGCGATGGCGCGCTCCCAACGGTCGCCGTTGTCGAGCAGCTTCGCCTTGTCGTAGATCAGCTCCTCGCGCGTCTCGGTCGCGAACTCCAGGTTCGGCCCCTCGACCACCGCGTCGACCGGGCACGCTTCCTGACACAGGCCGCAATAGATGCACTTGGTCATGTCGATGTCATAGCGCGTCGTGCGGCGACTGCCGTCGTCACGCGGTTCGGCCTCGATCGTGATCGCCTGCGCCGGGCACACCGCCTCGCACAGCTTGCACGCGATGCACCGCTCTTCCCCGTTGGGATAGCGACGAAGCGCATGCTCGCCGCGGAAACGGGGCGACAGCGGGTTCTTCTCGAACGGATAGTTGATCGTCGCCTTGGGCTTGAAGAAGTAGCGCAAGGTCAGCGCATGCGCCTTGACGAACTCCCACAGGGTAAAGGCCTTCACATATTGCGCAACGCTCATGCGCCCACTCCCGTCCGCACCCACATCAGGATGCCCGACACCAGAAATACCCAGAACAGCGACACCGGCAGGAACACCTTCCAGCCCAGCCGCATCAGCTGGTCATAACGATACCGCGGCACCGTCGCCTTGACCCAGCTGAAGACGAAGAAGAAGAATGCGATCTTGCCGAGCAGCCAGATGATCCCGGGAACCGCATAAAGCGGCGCCCAGTTGATCGGCGGCAGCCAGCCACCCCAGAACAGCGTCGCGTTCAGCGCGCACATCAGGATGACGTTGGCATATTCGCCCAGCCAGAACAGCGCGAAGGACATCGAGCTGTATTCGGTCTGATAGCCGGCGACGAGTTCGGACTCCGCCTCGGTCAGGTCGAACGGCGCGCGCTGCGTCTCGGCCAGTGCCGAGATGAAGAACATCACCGCCATCGGGAACAGCAGCGGGTTGATGAAGAACCCGTTGATCCCGGTGTTCAGCGTGCTTTGCTGCGCCATCACGATGCCGGACAGGTTGAACGTGCCCGCCCACATGACGATCGAGATCAGGATGAAGCCGATCGCCACTTCATAGGACACCATCTGCGCCGCCGCACGCAGCGCCGAGTAGAAGGGATATTTTGAGTTCGACGCCCAGCCCGACAGGATCACGCCGTACACGCCAAGCGACGATGCCGCGAGGATGTAGAGCAAGCCGACATTGATGTCGGCCAGCACGACGCCAGGTGCGAAGGGCACGACGGCCCATACGATCAGCGCGGTGGTGAAGGTGATGATCGGCGCGAGCAGGAAGAGGCCGCGGTTGGCGGCCGCCGGAATCATGGTTTCCTGCAGGAACACCTTCAAACCGTCGGCAAACGACTGGAGCAGGCCGAACGGCCCCACCACGTTCGGGCCGCGGCGCAGCGCCATCGCCGCCCAGATCTTGCGATCGGCATAGATGATCATCGCCACCGCCAGCATCAGCGGCAGCGCGATGACCAGGATGCCGACGATCGTCGCCAGGAACCAGCTCCATCCATAGGACAGGCCCAGCGTCGTGTTGAAGAACGCGGTCACTCCGCTGCCTCCGCAAATTCCTCACCATGGACCAGTTCGGCCGAGCAGCGCTGCATCGTCGGGCTGGCCCGGCAGATCGCGTTGGTGAGATAGAAGTCCTTGATCGGATAGCCTGCGATCGATCCGGTCGCCGTCGCATTCAGCGAGGGCACCGACCAGTCGAACGTCACCAGCCCTTCCTTCGCCAGCATCGGCACGGCATCCGCCATGGCGAGGCGCAGCGCCGGCAGCGTGTCGAACGGCAGGGTGTGGCCCAGCACTTCGGACAAGGCGCGGAAGATCGTCCAATCCTCGCGCGCGTCGCCCGGTGCGAACACCGCCTGCTCGCCGCGCTGCACGCGACCTTCCAGATTGACCCACGTACCCGACTTCTCGGCATAGGTCGCACCGGGCAGGATCACATCGGCGTGATGCGCGCCCTGATCGCCATGATGGCCGACGAACACCTTGAAGCTGCTGCCGAACTTCGCGAAGTCCACCTCGTCCGCGCCCAGGAAGAAGGCCAGCTTCGGCGCGGCGTTCGCCACGTCGGCGATACCACCCTTCTGCGCATAGCCGAGCATCAGCCCGCCCATCCGCGACGCCGCCATATGAACGACGTTGAACCCGTTCCAGCCGTCACGCACCAGGTTGAAGCGCTCGGCGAACTTCAGCGCAGCGCCGTGGCCGCCCTTCAGCGCCCCGCCGCCGACGATCACCGCCGGCCGCTCCGCCTTGGCGAACAGGTCCGCCACCGCCTGCGGCACGTCGCCCAGCACGCCCAGATCGCTGCCCAGCCATTCGATCTTGTAGGTCAGATCGGTCTCGGGCCCGATCGCGAACACCTTGGCGCCGCGCTTGATCGCCTTGCGGATGCGCGTGTTCACCAGCGGCGCTTCCCAGCGCAGGTTGGTGCCCACGAGCAGGATCGCGTCGGCCTGTTCCAGCCCTGCGATCGTCGTGTTGAAGTTGACGGCCGCCAGGCTGGACACGTCATAGTCCATGCCGGTCTGCCGCCCCTCGAGCAGCGTCGAGCCCATTTTGCCGAGCAGCGCCTTGGCCGCGAACATGGTCTCGCAATCGACCAGATCGCCCGCGATCGCGGCAACGCTGGAGCCGGCATTCACGGCCTTGATGGCGGCGAACGCCTCGTCCCAGGTGGCCGCGACGAGCTTGCCGTCACGTCGGATATAGGGGCGGTCGAGACGGCGACGGACCAGACCGTCGACGGCATGGCGCGTCTTGTCAGACGCCCATTCCTCGTTCACCTCGTCATTCACTCGCGGCACGGCGCGCAGCACCTGGCGGCCACGGCTGTCGAGGCGGATATTGGTGCCCACCGCATCCATCACGTCGATGGCGAGCGTCTTGCGAAGCTCCCAGGGGCGCGCCTCGAACGCATAGGGCTTCGACGTCAGCGCGCCGACCGGGCACAGGTCGACGACATTGCCCGAAAGCTCGCTGGTCACCGCCTGTTCCAGATAGGAAGTGATCTGCATATCCTCGCCGCGATAGATCGCGCCGATCTCCTCCACGCCGGCCACTTCCTCGGCGAAGCGGACGCAGCGGGTGCACTGGATGCAACGGGTCATGATCGTCTTGACGATCGGGCCCATATACTTCTCGGTCACCGCCCGCTTGTTCTCGGTGTAGCGGCTATGGCCCTTGCCGTACGCGACCGACTGGTCCTGCAGGTCGCATTCGCCACCCTGATCGCAGATCGGGCAGTCGAGCGGATGGTTGATCAGCAGGAATTCCATCACGCCTTCGCGTGCGGCCTTCACCATCGGCGTGGTGGTGAAGATCTCCTGGTTGTCCGCGGCCGGCAACGCGCAGGACGCCTGCGGCTTGGGCGGCCCCGGCTTCACCTCGACCAGACACATGCGGCAATTGCCCGCGATGGACAGCCGCTCATGATAGCAGAAGCGCGGGATTTCCTTGCCCGCGATCTCGCACGCCTGCAGGACGGTGGCGCCCTGCGGAACCTCGACCTCGACGCCGTCGACTTTGACCTTTGGCATTATTCGGCAGCTTCCATCATCGGCGCAAGGTCGCCCCCACGCTCACGGATACGGCGCTCCAGTTCGGGGCGGAAATGGCGGATCAGGCCCTGGATCGGCCACGCCGCGGCATCGCCCAGCGCGCAGATCGTGTGGCCTTCCACCTGCTTGGTCACCTGGTGCAGCGTGTCGATCTCGGACACATCGGCATCGCCGGTGCGCAAACGCTCCATCACCCGCCACATCCAGCCGGTGCCCTCGCGGCACGGCGTGCACTGGCCGCAGCTTTCATGCTTGTAGAAATAGGACAGGCGGCTGATCGCGCGCACGATGTCGGTGGACTTGTCCATCACGATCACCGCCGCGGTACCCAGACCCGATCCGACCGCCTTCAGCCCGTCGAAATCCATCGGCGCATCGATGATCTCGCGCGCCGGCACCAGCGGCACCGACGATCCGCCGGGGATCACCGCCAGCAGATTGTCCCAGCCGCCACGAATGCCGCCGCAATGCTTTTCGATCAGCTCGCGGAACGAGATCGACATGGCTTCCTCGACCACGCAGGGACGATCGACATGGCCGGAGATCTGGAAGAGCTTGGTGCCCTTGTTGTTCTCGCGCCCGAAGGAGGAGAACCACTCGGCCCCGCGCCGCAGGATCGTCGGCGCGACCGCGATCGACTCGACGTTGTTGACCGTCGTCGGGCAGCCATACAGGCCCGCACCCGCCGGGAAAGGCGGCTTCAGACGCGGCTGGCCCTTCTTGCCCTCCAGCGACTCCAGCATCGCGGTTTCTTCGCCGCAGATATAGGCGCCGGCGCCGCGGTGCACGAACACGTCGAAGTTGTAGCCCGAGCCACAGGCGTTCTTGCCCACGAAGCCGCGGTCATATGCCTCGGCAACGGCGGCGAACAGCGTCTCCGCCTCGCGGATATATTCGCCGCGGATATAGATATACGCGGCGCGCGCGCGCATCGCATAGCCCGCGATCAGCGCACCCTCGATCAGCTTGTGCGGATCGTGGCGGATGATCTCGCGGTCCTTGCAGCTGCCCGGCTCGGACTCGTCGGCATTGATGACCAGGAAGCTGGGGCGGTCCGGCTTCGGTTCCTTGGGCATGAAGCTCCACTTCATGCCGGTCGGGAAGCCTGCCCCGCCGCGCCCGCGCAAACCCGACGCCTTGATCACGTCGATGATCGCGTCCTGCCCGCGGGCCATCAGGTCCTTGGTATTGTCCCAGTCGCCGCGCATGATCGCTGCGTCGACGTTCCACGGCTGATAGCCGTAGAGATTGGTGAAGATGCGGTCCTTGTCGGCAAGCATCACGCCCACTCCCCGCGATAATCATGGTTCTCGCCGACCATCGCGGTCAGCGTCGTCGGGCCGCCGACCGGCTCCACCGTGTGGCGGCCGGGCTCCTGCGTACCCGTCTTCGGGCTTTCGCCACGCGCCAGCGCTTCCAGCAGCGCGGTCGTGCGGTCGTAGTCCAGATCCTCGTAATTGTCGTCGTTGATCTGGACCATCGGGGCCGACGCGCAATTGCCCAGGCATTCCACCTCGGTCAGCGTGAACATGCCGTCGGGCGTAGTGCGGCCCTTGATCAGCCCCTTGTTCTTGCACGCCGCCAGCACGTCGTCCGACCCGCGCAGCATGCACGGCGTCGTGCCGCACACCTGCACGTGATAGCGGCCCACCGGCGCGAGGTTGAACATGGTGTAGAAGGTCGCGACCTCGTACACGCGCATATACGGCACGCCGATCGAACGCGCGACGAACTCGATCACCGGAACCGGCAACCAGCCCTGCGTGTTCGTCTCGGCACCCACCTGGCGCTGCGCCAGATCGAGAAACGGGATCGACGCCGACTGTTCGCGCCCCTTGGGATAGCGCGACAGGATTTCGTTCGCCTTGCGCTGGTTCTCGTCCGACCAGGCGAAATTGCCCCAGCGTGCGCGGGTCTCGGCCTCGTCGGGGATCTGCGGTGCTTCAGCCATCAGCGGTCACATTCACCAAAAACGATATCCATCGCGCCCAGGATCGCGGTCGTATCCGCCAGCATGTGGCCCTTGGACATGAAGTCCATCGCCTGCAGGTGGCTGAACGCGGTAGGCCGGATCTTGCAGCGGTACGGCTTGTTGGTCCCGTCCGACACCAGATACACGCCGAACTCCCCCTTGGGGCTTTCCGTCGCGACGTACACTTCGCCCGCCGGGACGTGATAGCCCTCGGTATAGAGCTTGAAGTGGTGGATCAGCGCTTCCATCGAGCGCTTCATCTCGCCGCGCTTGGGCGGCACCACCTTGCGATCGGTCGCCGCGATCGGTCCTTCGGGCATGTCGTTCAGGCACTGCTTCATGATCCGCGCCGACTGGCGGACCTCTTCCACGCGCACCATGAACCGGTCGTAGCAATCGCCGCGCGTGCCAACCGGCACGTCGAACTCGACGCGGTCATAGGCATCATAGGGCTGCGACTTGCGCAGATCCCACGGAATGCCCGCCGCACGGATCATCGGCCCGGAGAAGCCCCAGGCGATCGCGTCCTCGCGGCTGACCGTCGCGATGTCGACGTTGCGCTGCTTGAAGATGCGGTTGTCCGCGACGAGGCTGATCGCATCCTCGAACAGGCGCGGCAGGCGCGTATCGAGCCATTCGGCCAGGTCGGCGAGCAGCTTGACCGGCAGGTCCTGATGCACGCCGCCGACGCGGAAATAATTGGCGTGCATGCGCGCGCCCGAAATCCGCTCGTAGAAGCCCATGCAGTCTTCGCGGATCTCGAACAGCCACAGGTTCGGCGTCATCGCGCCTACGTCCATGATATGGCTGCCCAGATTGAGCATATGGTTCTTGATGCGCGTCAGCTCGGCGCACAGCACGCGGATATATTGCGCGCGCAGCGGCACTTCGAGGTCGAGCAGCTTCTCGATCGCCAGCACGAAGCTATGCTCCATGCACATCGGCGAACAGTAATCGAGCCGGTCGAAATACGGGATCGCCTGCGCATAGGTCTTGTATTCGATCAGCTTCTCGGTGCCACGGTGCAGCAGGCCGACATGCGGATCGATCCGCTCGACGATCTCACCGTCCAGCTCCATCACCAGGCGCAACACGCCGTGCGCGGCCGGATGCTGCGGGCCGAAGTTGATCGTGTAGTTCTGGATCGACACGTCGCCGACCGTGGGGTCGACGCCGTCCGTCTTGTGCATCAGTTCGTCGACATAGTCGCTCACTGGTTCTGTCCTCCGCCCTTGGCCGTCGGGACGTCCGACTCCTCGGGCTTATGCTCGGGCTTGTTGCCCGGATGCGGCTGCCCGGCACCCGTCTGCGCCGGACTTTCCGTCGTCTTGGTATCGCGGGCCTTGGGATCGGCATTGGGGGCCGGCGGGGCATCCGCCTTCTTCACCGCCTCGGCATTTGCCGGGGTCTGTGCACCCTTGGCCTGGGGCTGCGTGCCCTTCTCGTCGCCCGGCAGCACATATTCCGCGCCTTCCCATGGGCTCATGAAGTCGAAGGTGCGGAAATCCTGCGCCAGGCTGACCGGCTCGTACACCACCCGCTTCTCCTCCTCGGAGTAGCGAACCTCGGTATAGCCCGTCAGCGGGAAGTCCTTGCGCAGCGGATGGCCGCGGAAACCATAGTCGGTCAGGATGCGGCGCAAGTCGGCATTGCCCTCGAACAGCACGCCGTACAGGTCATACACCTCGCGCTCCAGCCAGCCGGCAACCGGCCACAGCCCCGTCACCGACGGCACCGGCTTGGCGTCGTCGGTCGAGACATGGACGTGCAGGCGGTGGTTGCGGGTCAGCGACAACAGGCAATAGACCACCTCGAAACGCTCCGCGCGTTCGGGATAGTCGACGCCTGCGATCTCCATCAGCTGCTGATATTCCAGACCGCGCGTATCGCGCAGCGCCGCCAGCGCGTTGACCACGTTGACGCGGTCGACGACCAGCGCCACCTCGCCCGCATGGTCGCGCGCATCCAGCAGCCACGGGCCGAGCGCGGCCCGGGCCGCGTCGATCACGCCGTCATTGCTGGCGAAACGGGGTGCAGGCGCCCTCACCGTTCGATGCTCCCCGAACGGCGGATCTTCCGCTGCAACTGCATGATGCCGTAGAGCAGCGCCTCCGCGGTCGGTGGGCAACCGGGAACGTAGATGTCCACCGGCACCACGCGATCGCAGCCACGGACCACCGAATAGCTGTAATGGTAATAACCGCCGCCATTGGCGCAGCTACCCATCGAGATGACGTATTTCGGCTCCGACATCTGATCGTAGACGCGGCGGAGCGCCGGGGCCATCTTGTTGCACAGCGTGCCCGCGACGATCATCACGTCCGACTGACGCGGCGATGCGCGCGGCGCGGCACCGAACCGCTCCAGATCGTAGCGCGGCATGTTGACGTGGATCATCTCGACCGCGCAGCAGGCGAGGCCGAACGTCATCCACCACAGCGAGCCCGTACGCGCCCACTGGAACAGCTCCTCGGTCGAGGTGACCAGAAAACCCTTGTCGGTCAACTCGCCGTTAAGGCTGTCGAAAAAGCCCTGATCGGGCGGGACGACGCCCTGCCCGCTGGCCGGAACCTTGAGTTCGACCGGACCGGAGTGAGGAATTACTCCCAATCCAACGCTCCCTTCTTCCATGCATATACAAGCCCGAGGCCGAGCTCGCCGATGAAGATCATCATCGAGATCCACGCGGTCCAGCCGAGGCTGAAAACGCTTACTGCCCAAGGATATAGGAACGCCGCCTCCAAATCGAAGATGATGAACAGGATGGCAACGAGATAAAAACGAACGTCGAACTGGGAGCGCGGGTCCTCGAATGCGGGGAAGCCGCATTCATACTCGGCGAGCTTCTGCTCGTTCGGTTTGTGCGCGCCCGTCAGCCGGCCGACGACCATCGGCAGGAACACGAACGCACTCGACAGGACCAGGGCGACGCCCAGGAACAACAGGATCGGCAGATATTGCGACAGATCGACCAAGGCTTCTCTCGCGGGTGCGGAATGGATGAAGGCGCTTTAAGCCGATGCCACCCGAGGGGCAAGCGGCGGAGCCTGTGAGAATGAATCGCAACTTAACGGGTGGCTTAGCACCCTATTCCCTCTCCCCCTCGGGGAGCATCAGGTAAACAGCGCCCCGCGCTGTTTAGTCGATGCCGGGGGGCATGGACGACCTGATGCTGGAGGGGCCCGTCGCGAAGCGATGGGAGGGCGAGGGGCCGCCAAGCAGCGCAGCACTGCTGGTCTACCCCCCACCCTTCCCCCTCCCCAACTGGAAGAGGAAGGCCACTCAGCGCAAAGCGTTCGCGACCAGCTTGTGCAGTCGCGAGTGCAGCGCCTCGTTGCCCGCCAGATACTCGCCGCGTTCGATCGAGCGATCGGTGCCGCGGAAGTCGGTGACGAAGCCGCCGGCTTCCTTGACCAGCAGCATGCCCGCCGCCCCGTCCCACGGCTTCAGCCCGGATTCCCAGAAGCCGTCATACCGGCCCGCCGCCACCCAGGCGAGATCGAGCGCGGCCGAACCGAACCGGCGAATGCCCGCCACTTCCGGTGCCACCGCACCGAATATGCGGCTCCATTCGACGAAGTCGCCATGCCCCAGAAACGGAATGCCGGTCGCGATCAGCGCTTCCGACATGTCGCGGCGTGACGACACGCGCAGGCGTCCGCCCTGCAACCACGCACCGCGGCCCTTTTCCGCCCAGAAGCTTTCGTCGGTCAGCGGCTGGTAGATCAGGCCCGTCGTCACCTCGCGCTTGCCATTCGCCAGCGGCTCCTCGACCGCGATCGAAATGCAGAAATGCGGGATGCCGTGCAGGAAGTTGGAGGTGCCATCCAGCGGATCGACGATGAAGCGCGGCTTGGTCGGGTCGCCCGCGATCTCGCCGCCCTCTTCCATCAGGAAACCCCAGTCGGGCCGCGACTTGCGCAGTTCCTCGAAGATGGTTTCCTCGGCACGCTTGTCGGCCATCGACACGAAGTCGGCAGGCCCCTTGCGGCTGACCTGCAGGTGCTGGACCTCGTTGAAGTCGCGACGCAGCCGCGGCGCGGCCTTGCGCACCGCACGCTCCATGATGGTGAGAAGACCGGAATGGGAGGGCATGGCTCTGTTCTTTCTCTCCGTTCACGATGGCGCGAACGGAGCCTGTTCTTGTCGCCCCGGCCGCGTCGAGGCGACCGGAGCGAAGGTTTGGATCAATCCGCGCGGCGGACGTAGGTCTGCTCGTACACGTCGACCACAATGCGCGTGCCGGCCGCGATGTGCGGCGGCACCATCACGCGCACGCCATTGTCGAGCATCGCGGGCTTGTAGGACGACGAGGCCGTCTGCCCCTTCACCACCGCATCCGCCTCGACGATGGTCGCCTCGATCGTGTCGGGCAGCTGGACGCTGATCGGCTCTTCGTCATAGAGTTCCATGACCACGTCCATGCCGTCCTGCAGGAACGCGGCGGCATCGCCCAGCAGATCGCGCGGCAGCGAGACCTGGTCGTAGGTGTCCTTGTCCATGAAGACCAGGCTATCGCCGTCGGCGAACAGGAACTGGAAGTCCTTGGTGTCGAGGCGGACGCGCTCCACCGTCTCGGCCGAGCGGAAGCGGACATTGTTCTTGCGGCCGTCGCGCAGGTTCTTCAACTCGACCTGCATATAGGCGCCACCCTTGCCGGGCTGCGTATGCTGGATCTTCACCGCGCGCCAGATGCCGCCTTCATACTCGATGATGTTGCCGGGACGAATGTCCACGCCGCTGATCTTCATGGGGTTCAACCTGCTGGAAAGAGCGAAGGGCGTCGCTACGCCCGGTGTCGCGCGATCTAGCGATTGGCGTCCGGTTCGGCAAGCAGCGGGTATGGGTTGACGTTCGTGCCCTGCCACCAGCGCTCGCCCGGCGCCATCCGCTTGATTTCGAAATGCAGATGGGGTGCGCCGGGATCGGCATTGCCCGTCGCCCCGACAAAGCCGATCGCCTCGCCGCCGCGTACCGCCTGCCCTTCGTGCAACCCGGGCCGATATCCCGCCAGATGCGCATAATAATAGACGGTGCCGCCGTCGGTGCTGCGCTGGTAGATGGTATGCCCGCCGTCATGGCTGTCGAACAGCTTCTCGATGGTGCCCGGCGCGGTCGCGAGTACCGGCGTTCCCGTCGCCGCCATGATATCGATGGCATGATGTTCGCGCGATCCACCGGCCCGCGCCTCGCCCCAATTGTCCCGCAATGCCGCCATGGAGGCACCGCGCACCGGCACTCGCAAGCCCTTCGCCACTACCTCGACTGCCGGAGCCGAAACCCGCGGGGTCGGCACAGGCGCCGGCGACGGCCCGAAGGACAGCATCGAGGCAAAGGCGCCAGCCACGAGCAGGATCAGCACCAGGATAGCCCAACCGAGCCGCGTCACCGCATCACGCCCGGCACATCACGCCAACGCTCATTCTCATCATCCGCAACGATGGCGCCCAGGCCCGACACGGCACATCCGGATCAGCGCGTTCCCGTGTCGCCGCTCGCCGCCACATGAAGAGCCGTCGTCGGACCATGATGCGGCTGCGTACCGTCACCGGCACGCGATTGTGCCGGCGCCGGCCCGGTCGCGACGGCCACTACCGCAGCGGCGATACCACCCGCCATCGCCATACCCAGCTTCCGCATCACACGCTCCACACACCCATCGCCCAGATCGATGAAAAACGCAGCGCCTGCTGCTTGTTTCCGATCCGCAATGAGTTCCGCGGCTTATCTGGCGTTCAGCACCTCGGAAAAGGCACGCACTGCCGCAGCCTCGTCGCCGTTCCACACCGCACCACAGGTCGCGATGAAGTCGGCGCCCGCCCGGATCAGCGGCGCGGCGTTGTCCGGGGTGATCCCCCCGATCGCCACCGCCGGCAGTTCGAACACCGTCGACCACCAGGATAGCAGCACCGGTTCCGCCTGATGCTTCACCGCCTTGGTCGTGGTCGGATAGAAGCTGCCGAACGCGACATAATCCGCGCCGCGCTCGCCCGCCTCCATCGCCAGATGGCGGCTGTCATGACAGGTCACGCCGATCTGCACCGACGGCCCCAGCACGTCGCGCGCCTCGCGCGGGTCGCCGTCATCCTGCCCCAGATGCACGCCGTCCGCCCCGAGCCGCTTGGCCAGGCTGATCGAATCGTTGACGATAAAGGCGACCTCGCGATCGGCGCACAGCCGCTGCAACGGCTCGGCCAGCTTGGCCGCGACATGCTGGTCCATGTCCTTGACCCGGAACTGGAACGCCGCCACCGGCCCGGCGTCCAGCGCGCGCGCCAGCCGATCGGGAAAGTCGCCCCCGACCTCCAGCGGCGAGATCAGGTAGAGCTGGCACGGCGGGCGCCGCACGTCGCGCGTGAACGCGGCGGCGAAATCGGGGTCGAGCGGGCCAAGCGGATCGTCTTCAAGCGTCATGCCCCGCTCCTAGTCGCGCAACCGGCGCGCAACAACTCCCCTCCCGCAAGCGGGAGGGGAAGATGGCTCATGCCTCGCCCTTGTAGATCGCGACCAGCTTGTCGAGCATCGCCACCGCATCGGCCCGCGGCCGCTGGAAGGTGTTGCGCCCGATGATCGATCCGTTGCCGCCCCCGGCCAGAATGTCGCGGGCATCCTGATAGACCGCGTCCGCGCCCTTGGCCGCACCGCCCGAGAACACCACGATCCGGCGCCCGGCAAAGCTCGCCTGCACCACATGGCGCACGCGGTCCGCCTGGTTGGACCAGTCGGTGCCCTCATACACCTTTTGCGCCTCCGGCTGCTCGATATGCGCGGAGGGCAGCTTCACCTTGATGATGTGCGCGCCCAGCAGCGCCGCCATGTGCGCGGCATAGGCCCCGACGTCCAGCGCCAGCTCGCCGTCCTTGGACAGCTTGCCGCCGCGCGGATAGCTCCAGATCACCGTGGCGAGGCCCGCCTCCTTGGCCTGTGCGGACAGGATGGCGATCTGGTCCATCGCATCGAAGATGCCGTCCGACCCGGGATAGATGGTGAAGCCGATCGCCGCGCAGCCCAGCCGCACCGCGTCCTCGACGCTGCCCGTCACCGCCTGGTTGATCGAGGTGGCCCAGCTGTTGGAGCTGTTGATCTTCAGGATGGTCGGGATCTGCCCGGCAAAGGTCTCCGCGCCCGCCTCCAGCATGCCCAGCGGCGCGGCATAGGCCGACAGGCCGGCATCGATCGCCAGCTGGAAATGGTAATGCGGGTCGTAGGCGTCGGGGTTGACCGCAAAGGAGCGCGCCGGCCCATGCTCGAACCCCTGATCGACCGGCAGGATGATCAGCTTGCCGGTGCCGCCCAGCCGTCCCTGCATCAGGATGCGGGCCAGATTGGCCTTCACCGCCGGATTGGTGCCTTCGTACTTGTCCAATATGGCCTTGACGATCGGGGTCATCGAACTCTCCTGAGGAAGGTGACGTGAAAGGATCGGGATCAGAGCATCAGCCAGCGCCGGAGCGCCTGGTCCACCTGCTCCATCCGTGTGGGCGAGGCATGGCCCAGCACCTTGACGATGCGCCCGCGCGGCACCGACAGGATCTTGTCGCACTGCACCTCGCACTCGACGGTGAGGCCGGTATGCTCGCGCGGGGAGAAGGCGACGCGGAACAGCGCCTCGCCCCCCACCACGCTGGTCATCGGGCACAGGGTGATGGTGTTGTGCGTCTCGTTGTACAGGTCGGACTGGACCACCAGGAACGGGCGGTGATCGCCGCCCTCCTCCCCGGTGCCCGCCAGCACGATCGCGCCGTGGCTGATCTTCATGCCGCGTCCTCGGCCGCCATCGCATTCCACAGCGCGAAATCCTCGGCCTTGTCCCGCCGCGATGCGCGCTCGGACTGACGGCGTGCCTCCCGGCGATACGCTTCGTCGTGCAGGTCGACATAGCGCCGCACCGCCTCGCGCGCGATGTCGCTCTTGCTGCGCCCCTGCGTGCGCGCCACGGCCGCCAGCCGTTCTTCCAGTTCCGTATCCAACCGGACGCCGAGCATCCATCACTCTCCGTTTAACGCGTTTAACCTACGCCGCTTGGCCGTGCATTGCAATGCACCATGACGAAAAACGCCGCGGCGGCCCGTAAGCCCCCGCGGCGTCTAAATGTCTAACCTTTTGAGGGTGTTCAGGCGCGAAGCGCGGCCACCCCCGGCAGTTCCCGGCCTTCCATCCATTCCAGGAACGCACCGCCTGCGGTCGAGACGAAGGTGAACTTGTCCCCCACGCCCGCCTGGTTCAGCGCGGCCACCGTATCCCCGCCGCCGGCGACGGAGACGAGGCTGCCATCCTGCGTCAGCGCCGCGGCGGTCTTGGCCAGGCTGACGGTGGCGGTGTCGAAGGGCGGCGTTTCGAACGCACCCAGCGGCCCGTTCCACACCAGCGTCCGGCAATTCTTCAGTACGTCGCCCAGCGCTTCCACCGCGTTCGGCCCCAGGTCGAGGATCATCTCGTCCGCGGCCACTTCATGGACGTTCACCGTCCGCGTCGCGGGGTTCGGCTTGAATTCGGTGGCGACCACCACGTCGTACGGCAGGTGGACGGTGCAGTTCGCCCGGTCCGCCGCCTCCAGAATCTCTTCGGCCGTGTCGGTCAGGTCGTGTTCGCACAGCGACTTGCCCACGTCGACGCCGCGCGCCGCCAGAAAGGTATTGGCCATGCCGCCACCGATGATCAGGTGATCGACCTTGCCGACCAGATGCTTCAGCACCGCCAGCTTGGTCGAGACCTTGGCCCCGCCGACCACGGCCGCCACCGGATGCTCGGGCGCGCCCAGCGCCTTTTCCAGCGCGTCGAGTTCGGCCTCCATCGCGCGGCCCGCATAGGCGGGCAACACCCGCGCCAGCCCCTCGGTCGAGGCATGCGCCCGGTGCGCGGCGGAAAACGCATCGTTGACGTACAGGTCGCCGAGCTTCGCGAACCGCTCGACCACCGCCGGGTCGTTCTTTTCCTCGCCGCCGAAGAAACGGGTGTTCTCCAGGATCGCGATGTCGCCCGGCTGCATCGTGGCCACCGCCGCCGCGTCGCCTTCCCAGTCGATGTAGCGCACTTCGCGCCCCAGCACCGCGCCATAGGGCCGCGCCAGCATCGCCAGCGACATGTCCGGGTTCGGCACGCCCTTGGGCCGGCCGAAATGCGCCAAGATCAACACGATTGCGCCCTTGTCCGCCAGTTCGGTGACGGTCGCGATCGTGGCGCGCAGCCGGGTGTCGTCGCTCACCTGTCCGTCCGCCATCGGTACGTTCAGGTCCTCGCGCACCAGCACGCGCCTGCCATGGAGTTCGCCGATATCGTCGAGCGTCTTGAATGCCTTGGTCATGCTTCCTCGATCCTGATCTGATCGCCGACAGCGATCGTTCCGCCCTCGATCACGCGCGCCAGCGCGCCGCCGCGCCAGTCCGGGGTCAATGCCGCCTCCAGCCCGGGCGCCACCGCCTCCATCCGGATGCACGGATCGCATTCCACCGTGATTTCCAGCAGCACCGGGCCGATGCGCAACCGCGTCCCCGGTACCTGCGGCAAGTCGAAATCATCGACCAGCAGGTTCGCGCGCCGCTCCTGCCAGGGCAGGTCGGTGCCCAGCTCGGCCATCGCCGCCAGCCAGTCGCGCCGCTCGATCAGCGACACCTGCCGCCGGCCGCGGCCACCGGGCTTTACCTGGCCTCGCCAGTCGCCCTCGACCCCGCCGTCCAGCGTCACCGCCGCGCTGGTCAGCACCTCCATCGGTGCCTTGGGGCGGGCACGCCGTGCGATGCCTGCAAGCGTACCCGTCATGCCCGCCCCATCCTTCCAATCACGCTCGGCTCAGAGGAACTTCGCCATGGCGGTCGCGGTGTCGACCATGCGGTTGGAGAAGCCCCATTCATTGTCGTACCAGCTGACCACGCGCACCAGCTTGCCGTCGATCACCGCCGTCTCCAGGCTGTCGACGGTCGAGGATTGCGGCGAGTGCATCAGGTCGATCGAGACCAGCGGCTCGTCCGAGAAGACCAGCACGCCCTTCAGCGGGCCCTCGTCCGCGGCGGCCTTCAGGATCGCGTTCACCTCGTCCTTGGTGGTGTCGCGCTTGGGCGTGAAGGTCAGGTCGACCAGGCTGACATCGGGCACCGGCACGCGGATCGCCGAGCCGTCCAGCTTGCCCTTCAGCTCGGGCAGGACCTCGCCGACCGCGCGGGCGGCACCCGTGGTGGTCGGGATCATCGACATCGCCGCGGCGCGCGCGCGGCGCAGGTCCGGGTGGATCTGGTCGAGGATCTTCTGGTCGTTGGTATAGGCATGCACCGTGGTCATCAGGCCGCGCTCGATGCCGATCGCATCGTTCAGCACCTTGGCCACCGGCGCCAGGCAGTTGGTGGTGCACGACGCGTTCGACACGATCGTGTGACCGGCCTCCAGCTTGTCATGGTTCACGCCGTACACGACGGTCAGGTCCACGCCCTTGCCGGGTGCCGAGATCAGCACCTTCTTGGCGCCGGCATCCAGATGCTTCTGGCACGATGCCTTGTCCGTGAAGAAGCCGGTGCACTCCAGCACCAGGTCGACGCCCAGTTCCTTGTGCGGCAGGTTGGCCGGATCGCGCTCGGCGGTCACGCGGATGTGCTTGCCGTCGATGACGATGTCGTTGCCCTCGGCATGAACCTCGCCCGGATACTTGCCGTGCACGCTGTCGCGGCTGAACAGCCAGGCGTTCGACTTGGCGTCCGCCAGGTCGTTGATCGCGACCAGCTCCAGTTCGCCTGCGCCGCGCTCCAGAATGGCGCGGGCGACCAGACGACCGATGCGGCCGAAGCCGTTGATTGCAACCTTGACCGTCATGCCAGCAATCTCCTACAAATGTCTGTCAAATCACCGGGAGCACCCCGGCGATCATCACGCCCGCCCGTCACGGTACATCGCTGCACTGCACGCGCTTAAGCGTTCGGCACTGCCTTTCGGAGCCGCGCCGCCTGCTGTCAACCGTTGCGCCGCCTTCGCCGGCAACATGGGCGGTGCACTGCTTCCCGCTTGCCGCAACCCCGGCCGCCGCCTAAGTCCGGATCATGCCAGAGCCGACCGCACCGCCCGCCACCGCCGTGGACCGTATCGACGCCGCCATCGCGCGCATCGAATCCGCGATCGAGGCGCGGCTGGACAGTGCCGCTGCGCTGGCCGAACGCCACGCCGCGCTTAAGGAGCGCATGGCGGAGGCGGTGCATGCGCTCGACGAGGTCATCGCGCGCGGGGCGCAGAACTGATGGCACAGGTCACGCTCAGCATCGGCGGCCGCCCGCACACCGTGCAATGCCGCGATGGCGAAGAGGCGCGGCTGCGCACGCTGGGGCAGGTTCTCGATCAGCGCTGGACCGCGGCGCTGCGCGCCGCCGGCGGCCAGCATGGCGAACGCGCGATGCTCTTCGTCGCCCTGATGCTCGCCGACGACCTCGAAGCCGTCGAGCGCCAGCCCCCGGCGGGCGCCGCGATCAGCGAGGCGACGCTCGATCGCATCGCCGATCGGTTGGAAAGTCTCGCCAATGCCCTTGAGCAAACCGGTCCGAGCGCCTAAGTCCGTGTCCGGCGGGTTCTGCCCGGTACGAGCCTCGATCATCCCTGAGGCTATTCATCATCCAAGGGGGCTGTCCCTGCCCGGGCCCTGGCCCGACGCACATGGTCCCCACCTGACGTACTGGGCGTCAGTGGATATTCCGGCAAACGGCCATGGCGGTCCCGCCACCCGCCTTTCATGACCGATAAGCGCGCTCTGCGCGCCCGCATGCGGGCGGTTCGCGACGGGCATGATCGCACGCACCCTCTGCCCGTACCGTCCGCCTTCGCGGGCCTGCTGCACGGCGCACGCACGATCGCCAGCTACATGCCCGTCGGTGCAGAGGCCGATCCCGCGCCCTTCGCGCGGGCCGCACTGACCGCTGGGCTGCGCCTGGCCCTCCCCCATGTCGTCGACCGCGCGACGCCGCTCCGCTTCCTGCACTGGGACGGCACGTCGCCGCTCGCCGCCGGCCCCTTCGGCCTGCTCCAGCCCCTGCCCGCCGCACCGCCCGCCACGCCGGATATCATCCTCACGCCCCTCGTCGCCTTTGACGCGCGGGGCAACCGGCTGGGCCAAGGCGCCGGCCACTATGACCGCGCCTTCGCCGAATTTCCCGATGCCCGCCGCATCGGCATCGCCTGGAGCGTGCAACAGGTCGATGCCCTCGCGCCCGACGCCTGGGACATCCCGCTGCACGCGATCGCCACCGAACTCGATTGGATCGTCCCATGAACCCCAGTTGGCGCAAACCCGCAGGCATGCTCCTGATCCTCGCGATCATCGCCGCCTGGGCCATCCTGATCACCAGCCTGTCCGTCACGGTCGGCCGCTGGCACTGGACGCTGCAACTGGTGTTCTATCTCGTCACCGGCATCGTCTGGATCACGCCGATGAAACCCCTCCTCCGCTGGATGGAAGGCGGGCGGCGGTAATCTTGATTCACGCGAAGACGCGAAGACGCGAAGATAAGAAGATGGGTTCACGCGGAGGCGCGGAGGCGCGGAGAAGTTGCGCCTGCCGCAGCCGCGCCTGACCTCCGCGATCGGAAGACAAGCAACGGCCTGTGGTAAATGAATGAGCCTTCGGCTCGGCGAACCTCTCCGCGCCTCCGCGTCTCCGCGCGAACAAAATCTTCTTCGCGCCTTCGCGTCTTCGCGCGAACAAAAATCAACAGGCGCCCGACCAAAGCCGCACCTGAGTTTTCAACATCACCGGGGAGAATAAAACCCTCGCATCCCGCGAGGCGGTGGATACGCCGTCCCATGAAAGGGATGGCGCGAGTGACGGGGCTCGAACCCGCGACCTCCGGCGTGACAGGCCGGCGCTCTAACCAACTGAGCTACACCCGCTAAGCGTCCGATGTCGCACTAGCGCGAGATCGTGCGATCCACAGGGATTTCGACATTCCTTGACCACCGCCCCGACAAGGGGAAATGGCGCGAGTGACGGGGCTCGAACCCGCGACCTCCGGCGTGACAGGCCGGCGCTCTAACCAACTGAGCTACACCCGCTGAAAGCGTCGAGGCGCGCCAACTAGGCGAGCGCCCGACGGGTGTCAACGCCTCTTTTTCACGGCTCTTTCGCGGCCGGCTTGCGGCGGTCCTGCTGCTGCTGGACGAGCGTGCCGTGCTCGAACAGGAAACCGGCTATATCGGGCTTGCCCGCCGCCTTGATGACGGTCTGGATGATGATGAGCAGCGGCACCGCCAGCAGCGCGCCGATCGTGCCCCACACCCATCCCCAGAAGCTCAGCGAGATCAGGATCAGGATCGGATTGATCGTCAGCCGGTGGCCCACCACGAACGGCGTGATCGCGTTCGCCTCCACCAGGTGCATGCCGTACATGATCGCCGGCGGCACCAGCGCGGTCCAGATGTCGCCAAAGGTCATCAGCCCGCCCAGTGCCAGCAGGATCGCGCCGATCACCGGCCCGAAATAGGGGATGTAGTTCAACAGCGCGACGATGCCGCCCCACATCAGCGGATAGGGCATGCCGTAGAGCGCCAGCACCCCGGCCACCGCCCCGCCCAGCGCCAGGTTGATGATCGTGATCGTCCCCAGATAGGCCGACACGTCGTCCACCACGTCCTGGATCACCCGCGCTGTCGCCATCGCCCCATCGAAGCTCGTCCGCCCGGTGATCGTCTGCTGGCGCATCCGCGTCCACCCCGACAGGAAGAAGAACACCACCAGCACCCCGAACAGGAACTGCACGATCACCGTCGGCGCCGACGTCGCCGCCAGCTCCAGAATGGAAGACGGCGGCGCCACCGCCGGGGTCGAGGGCGATCGCACCGGTGTCGACGCCACCTGCCGCAGCGCCCGGTTCACATAGCGTTCCAGGTTGGAATACAGGTCGAGCAGCGGCGCCAGATTGTCCTGGATGCGCCCCAGCCGACTCGGCAACAGCCGGAAGAAGTCGGTCGCCGGCACCACGATCGCGGCCAGCGCGACATTGGCGACGATCAGGAAGATCAGCACGCACAGGATCGACGCCAGCGGCGACGGCACCCGCCGCCGCTCCAGCCATTCCAGAACCGGCACCAGCGCCACCGCGATCACCAGTGCGGTGGTGAGCGGCAGGAAGAACTCCGCCCCTTCCTTCAACGCAAAGGGCAACGCCAGCACCAGCCCCACCCCCGCGGTCAGGGTCAGCGCGGCGAGCAGCCGGTCGCGCCGCATCGCGATCCGCACCGCATCCTCCGCGTCCACGCCGCTCGGAATGCCCAGGATACTGTCCCCCATGGGAAGCGTCGGGGGCGGCGCGGCATCCGCCGGCTGATCGGGATCGGTGTCTTGCATGATATCTGGTCTAGCGCCTTTCCTGGTCCAAGTAATCCCGGCTAGCGTACCGCCGATGCGTGAATATCTTCTGGTCCTGGACGAGGGCACCACCTCCACCCGCGCGATGCTGTTCACCGCCGATGGCCGCTGCGTCGCCAGCGAGGCGTCGGCCCTGACCCAGCATTATCCCCGGCCCGGCTGGGTCGAACATGACGCCGCCGAAATCTGGCGCCGCTCACTCAACGTCACCGCCGCGATGGTCGCGCAAGCCGGCGGGGCGGACCGGATCGCCGCGATCGGCATCGCCAACCAGCGCGAAACCGTGGTGTTCTGGGACAAGGCGACCGGCGAGCCGCTCGCCCCCGCCATCGTCTGGCAGGATCGCCGCACCGCCGCCGAATGCCGCCAGTTGCGCGAGCATGGCCATGAACCGCTCGTCCAGGCGCGCTCCGGCCTGATCCTCGATCCCTATTTCTCCGCCTCCAAGATCGGCTGGGCGCTGCGTCACTGGCCGCAACTGGCCGAAGCCGGCGACCGGCTGGCGATCGGCACCGTGGAAAGCTGGCTGGTCTGGAAACTGACCGGTGGCCTGCACATCACCGATGCCAGCAACGCCAGCCGCACCGCGCTGATGAACACCGCCCCCGGCGGCGGCTGGGACGACGATCTGGCCGCGCTGTTCGACGTGCCGCTATCCGCGCTGCCCGAAATCACTGACTGCGCCGGCCGCTTCGGCACCACCAGCGCCTTCGGCGGCGCCATCCCGATCACCGGGCTTGCCGGCGACCAGCAGGCCGCCACCATCGGCCAGTCGTGCCTCAAGCCCGGCGAGACCAAGGCGACCTTCGGTACCGGTGCCTTCATCCTGTCGGTCACCGGCACCCGCGCCTGCACCTCCGGCCATCGCCTGCTGTCCACCATCGCGTGGCAGGTCGGCGGCATGCGCACCTATGCGCTGGAAGGATCGGTGTTCGTCGCCGGCAGCCTGATCCAGTGGCTGCGCGACTCGCTTGGGCTGATCCGCGACGCCGCCGAAACCGACGCGCTCGCCCGCAGCGTGCCGGACAGCGCCGGTGTCTATCTCGTGCCCGCGCTCAGCGGCCTTGGCGCCCCCTGGTGGGAGCCGGACGCGCGCGCCGCCATTTCCGGGCTCAGCTTCGCCTCGAACAAGGCGCATGTCGTGCGTGCCGCGCTGGAGGCGATGGCGCATCAGGCGCACGACCTGAAGACCGCCTTCGCCGCCGACGGTCAGGACTGGCACCGCCTGCGCATCGACGGGGGCATGGTCGCCAATGACTGGATGGCGCAGGATCTGGCCGACATGCTCGCGCTGGAGGTCGAACGGCCGCACTTTGCGGAGACGACCGCGCTTGGCGCCGCGATGCTCGCCGGCGTCGGCATCGGCCTGTTCGGCTCGCTTGAGGAGGCCGCGGCGATGCGCGGAGCCACCACTACCTTCCGCCCCTCACTGGACGCATCGACCCGCGCCGCGCGTCTCGCCGGCTGGGCGGACGCCGTCCGCCGCGTCACCGGCGCCTAGCCGCTACCAGGCGCGCGGCACGCTGCCCGTACGCTCGGCCACCGCATTCTCGATCGCCTGCAACTGCGCACGGCTCAGCACGCCCGCGTCCATCAGGTGGCGCATCAGCTCGTCGGTCAGCGCCGCCAGAAAATGCAGCTCCGCACGCTCCGAACCCTGGTCATCGCTCGCACCGTCCATCACCGATCTCCCTGAAGTCCGCCGCCCAAGGCTAACGCGCTTGTACGCCAACACAAACACACAAAGCGTTAAGCCTTTGCTTCCAACATCATGTTGAAGATCGGGTTCGGCCGGACGGCACGATAATGCGCTTGCGCCGCCGTAGATACGGCGCGATACACTCCTTCAGATTAGAAAGCATGGTATGGCGCATGACGCCGCCGCCATCGACCAGGAGAGTGTTCGATGACCACCGCCGCATCCCCCATCCGCACCGAACGACATGACGACATCCTCGTCATCGTCTCCGACAACCCGCCGGTGAACGCGCTGGGCGCCGCGGTCCGGCAGGGGCTGGAGGCGGCGGTGAAGCAGGGTGTCGCCGATGCGTCGATCGCCGCGATGGTGATCCGTTGCGACGGCCGCACCTTCTTTGCCGGCGCCGACATCACCGAATTCAGCAAGCCGATGCAGGCACCGCTGCTCCCCATGCTGGTCGACATGATCGAGGTGTCGGACAAGCCGATCGTCGCCGCGATCCACGGCACCGCCCTGGGCGGCGGGTGTGAGGTGGCGCTCGCCTGCCACTACCGCGTCGCCGCGCCCTCCGCCAGGCTCGGCACGCCCGAGGTGAAGCTGGGCCTGCTCCCCGGTGCCGGCGGCACGCAGCGTCTGCCCCGGGTCGCCGGCATTCCGCTGGCTCTGGAAATGACGGCCAAGGGCGATCCCGTTTCCGCGCGCACCGCGCTCGATGCCGGCCTGATCGACCGCATCGTCGGCGAGGACAGCCTGGCCGAAGACGCGCTCGCCTTCGCCCGGGAGATCAGGGCAAAGCGTCCCATCCCCCGCGCGTCGCAGCGTGCGCTTGCCCCCGACCCGGACGCCGTCGCCGCCTTCACCAAGGCCAATGCCCGCCGCTTCCGCGGTTTCGAGGCGCCGGCCGCCAACATCGCCTGCATCGTCAAGGCCAGCGAGACCGGCTACCCGGAGGGCGTCGAGTTCGAGCGGTCCGAATTCATGCGCCTGATGACGGGCAACCAGTCCGCCGCGCAGCGCCATCTGTTCTTCGCCGAGCGACAGGCCGCCCGCATCGACGACGTGCCCGCCGAAACCGCGCTCCGCCCTGTCGATCATGTCGGCATCATCGGTGCCGGCACGATGGGCGGCGGCATCGCCATGAATTTCCTGTCCGCCGGCCTGCCCGTCACCATCGTGGAAACCAGTGCCGAGGCGCTGGACCGCGGCGTTGCCGTCATCCGCCGCAATTACGAGGCGACCGCGGCCAAGGGCCGGATGACGCCCGAACAGGTCGAACGCGCCATGGCGCTGTTGACCCCGACCCTCGATTTCGACGCGCTCGGCACCCCCGATCTCGTCATCGAGGCCGTCTATGAGAATATGGAGGTGAAGCAGGATATCTTCACCCGCCTCGATGCCATCGCCAAGCCCGGCGCGATCCTGGCGTCGAACACCTCCTATCTCGATATCGACGCCATCGCCGCCTGCACCGCCCGGCCGCAGGACGTGGTGGGCATGCACTTCTTCTCGCCCGCCAACGTCATGAAATTGCTGGAAGTGGTCCGGGGCGCAAAGACGGCGGGCGACGTCCTCGCCACCGTCATGGCGCTTGCCAAAAAGATCCGGAAGGTCGCGGTGGTCGCCGGCGTCACCTACGGCTTCATCGGCAACCGCATGCTGATACCGCGCCAGACGGAGGCCAACGCCCTTCTGCTCGAAGGCGCCAGCCCCGAACAGATCGACCGCGTCCATGTCGAATTCGGCATGCCGATGGGCCCGTTCCAGATGGCCGACCTCGCCGGCGTCGACATCGGCTGGCACCGCGATCCGACCCGTATCGAAAGCGTCCGCGACCAGCTCGCCGCGGAAGGGCGCTGGGGCCAGAAGAAACAGGCCGGCTTCTACGATTATGACGAGAAGCGCACGCCCCGGTCCAGCCCGCGCGTCGCCGAGATCCTCGACGAATGGCGCCTGAAGACGCAAACCCCGCAACGCCAGATCAGCGACGAGGAGATCGTCGAGCGCACCCTCTACACCATGGTCAACGAAGGCGCGCTGATCCTGGAGGAGGGCAAGGCGCAGCGCGCATCCGACATCGATGTGGTGTGGATCTACGGCTATGGCTGGCCGGTCTATCGCGGCGGCCCGATGTTCTGGGCAAAGGCCGAGGGCTATGACAAGATCGTCGCCGGCCTCGACAAGCACGGCTTTCCCGTCGCGAACAGCCTGCGCCAGGGCAACATCAAATGAGCGACCTCGCCACCTTTCGCGCCGAAACCCGCGCCTGGCTGGAGGAAAACTGCCCGCCCGAAATGCGCGAGCCGGTCCGCTCCGACACGGACATCTGCTGGGGCGGCCGCCGTTTCCAGCCATCCTCGCCGGCACAGAAGGATTGGCTCGACCGCATGGCGGCGCGCGGCTGGACGGTGCCCGACTGGCCGCGCGCTTACGGCGGCGGCGGTCTGTCGCCGGCAGAGGCCAAGATCCTGCGGGAGGAGATGCGCACGCTCGGCGCCCGCTCCCCGCTTTATTCCTTCGGCATCTCGATGCTCGGCCCCGCGCTGCTCAAATACGGCACCGAGGAACAGAAGCTCGACCACCTGCCGAAGATCGCGCGCGGTGAAATCCGCTGGTGCCAGGGCTATTCCGAACCCAATGCCGGCTCCGACCTCGCCTCGCTCGCCACCTGGGCGGAGGATGCCGGCGATCATTATGTCGTCTCGGGCCAAAAGGTCTGGACGTCCTACGCCGACAAGGCCGACTGGATCTTTTGCCTCGTCCGCACCTTGAAGGAGAGCAAGCAGGGCGGGATCAGCTTCGTCCTGTTCGACATGGCATCCCCCGGCGTCTCGACCCGGCCGATCCTGCTGATCAGCGGCTATTCGCCCTTTTGCGAAACCTTTTTCGATGGCGTGAAGGTTCCCAAGGCCAACCGCGTCCACCACGAGAACAAGGGTTGGGACGTCGCCAAATATCTGCTCGGCCATGAGCGCGAGATGATCTCGGGCATGGGGCTGGGCGCGCGCGGCGAGACCGCGCTGGTCGACGGTGCGCTGAAGGCGATCGGCCGGGACGAAGCGGGTCGCCTTGCCGATCCGCTGCTCCGCGGGCAGATCGCGCTGTTCGACATTCGCGCCCGCGCCTTTGCCGCGATGAGCGAGCGGTTCATGGACGAACTGAAGGCCGGTCAGGCGCATCCGGCACAACCATCGATGATGAAATATTACGGCACCGAGCTGAACAAGGCGCGCCACGAACTCGTCATGGCAGCAGGCGGATCGGCCGCGCTGGAATGGGAAAGCGAGCGTTCGCACGGCGGCGCGAAGCCCCGCGCCTGGCTGCGCACCAAGGCCAATTCGATCGAGGGCGGCACCAGCGAGATCCAGCTCAACATCATCGCCAAGCGCATCCTCGACCTGCCCGGCGCCTGAGGAGTCTACCCCCATGCCCCTGTTCCTGAACGAAGAACAGTCGATGCTGCGCGACACCGCGCGCGACTTTATCGGCGATGCCGCGCCGCCGTCGCACCTGCGCGGCTTGCGCGATGCCGATGACCCGACCGGCTTCTCGCGCGACCTGTGGAAGCAGTTCGCCGAGTTGGGCTTCACCGGCATCCTCATTCCCGAGGCACAAGGCGGCCTCGGCCTCGGCCATGTCGAGGCGGGGGTGGTGCTGGAGGCGATCGGCCGCAACCTTTCTCCGTCCCCGTTCCTGTCCACCGCAGTAGCGGCCGTCGCCGCGTTGAGCGATACGCCTCATGCCGCAAACGTCTTTCCCGGCATCGTCTCGGGCGACACTGTCGCCGCGCTCGCCATCGACGAAGGGCCCAAGCATCGCGACCATATCGCCCTGCGCGCCGAACGCGCCGGCAACGGCTTTCGCCTGTCGGGTACCAAGCGCTTCGTCACGCACGGTCACACCGCCGACCTGATCCTCGTCGCCGCCCGCACCGCAGGCGCACCCGGCGAACACGCGGGGCTCACCCTCTTCCTGCTCGATCGCGACCGTGCCGGTCTGTCCGCGGACGCTCACCGGCTCGCCGATGCCGGCCTTGCCGCCGATCTCGTCTTCGACGGCGTGGAGGTCGATGCCGATGCCGTCGTCGGAGAGGTCGATGCGGGCGCCGTCCCCCTCGCCCGCCTGCTCGCCGCCGGCCGCACCGGCGCCGCGGCCGAACTTCTCGGCGTCGGCACCGGCGCGATGGACCGCACGGTCGGCTATCTCAAGGAACGCCGCCAGTTCGGCCAACCGATCGGCAGCTTCCAGGCACTGCAACACCGCGCCGCGCACCTGTACAGCGAGATGGAGGTGGCCCGCGCCGCGGTGCTGAAGGCGCAGCAACTGCTCGATGCCGGCGATCCGGCAGCGGATGAAGCGGTGTCGGTCGCCAAGGCGATGTCCGGCCTCGCCGCCACGCTCGCCGTGCAGGAGGGCATCCAGATGCACGGCGGCATCGGCATGACGGACGAATATGACATCGGCTTCTTCATGAAGCGCGCGCGCGTTCTCGCGGAGTTCTTCGGCGACGCCAATTATCATGCCGACCGGCTGGCAGCCGCATCGGGCTATTGACGTTTACGGAAAGCACGCCATCACGGTCGGTGATGGATGACACCACCGATCCCCGCCGCCTTGCGCAAGACCTGGTCGACCTGCTCGATGTCGAGGAACTGGATACCGACCTTTATCGCGGCCGTCGCCAGCCCGGCGGGGTCGGCCGCGTCTTTGGCGGACAGGTCATCGCGCAGGCCTTGCAGGCGGCACAGCGCGCCACCGACGCGCCCAAGGTCGCCCATTCGCTCCACGCCTATTTCATGCGGCCCGGCGACGAGGACTTCCCGATCATCTACCGCGTCGTCCGCGATTTCGAGGGGCGCAGCTTCGCCACCCGTCGGGTGATCGCCATGCAGCGCGGCCGGCCGATCCTCAACATGGCCTGCTCGTTCCAGATGCCCGAGGACGGCCTGGTGCATCAGGACATGATGCCCGAGGTGCCGCCCCCGGAATCCCTGCGCAGCGAGGCGGAACTGCGCCGCGACACGGCCGATGCCATTCCCGAAAAGCTCCGCCGCCTGCTGCTGCGCGAACGCCCGATCGAGATGCGCCCGGTCTATCCGCACGACTGGATGTCGCCGGAGAAGCATGCCCCCAGACAGGCCATCTGGTTTCGCCTCGTCGCGCCCATCGACGCCGATGACGCGATGCACCGCGCGATCCTCGCCTATGCGTCGGACATGGCGCTGCTCGGCACCGCCATGCTGCCCCACGGTGTCCACTGGCTGACGCCCTCGATCCAGACCGCCAGCCTCGACCATGCGCTGTGGCTGCACGAGCCGTTCCGCGCCGACGAATGGCTGCTCTACGTCACCGACAGCCCTTGGGCCGGCCACGCACGCGGGTTCAACCGCGGCACCATCTTTGCCGCCGACGGTCGCCTCGTCGCCAGCGTCGCCCAGGAAGGCCTGATCCGTCAGCGCATCTGACGCGCCCCTTGCCCTGCCCACAATCCTTTGCTACCCGCCCCGCCACAACATCAAGAGTCGGGCCGACGCCCGGCACCAACCTGCTCCCGGGCAAGGTGGTGCCCCCATCCGCGGATGGGGGGATGTGGCCGACTGGCAAACCTCGGGCCCTTCCCATTGCGTCGTTCCGTCTCTGCAAGACAGGAACCCTACGCGTGCCCCACACTGCCCAGCAATTTGCGAGCGACAACTACGCCGGCATCTGTCCGGAGGCTTGGGACGCGATGGCGCAGGCGAACCGCGGCCATGCCCCCGCCTATGGCGACGATCCCTGGACGGATGCCGCTGCCGATGCGTTTCGTCGCCTGTTCGACACCGATTGCGAGGTCTTCTTCGCCTTCAACGGCACCGCCGCCAATTCGCTGGCGCTCGCCGCGCTCTGCCAGTCCTATCACAGCGTCATCTGCTCCTCGTCTGCCCATGTCGAAACCGACGAGTGCGGCGCGCCCGAATTCTTCTCCAACGGCTCCAAGCTGCTCGTCGCGCAGACCGCCGACGGCAAGCTGACGCCTCAGGCGGTGCGTGCGCTCGCCACCAGCCGCTCCGACATCCACTTCCCCAAGACGCGCGCCGTCACCATCACCCAGCCGACCGAGACCGGCCAGGTCTATACCATCGCCGAGATCGAGGCGCTGTCCGCCACCTGCCGCGAACTGGGCCTGCGCCTTCACATGGACGGCGCCCGCTTCGCCAACGCCTGCGCCACGCTCGGCTGCTCGCCCGCGGCGATGACATGGCAGGCCGGGGTCGACGTGCTGTGCTTTGGTGGCACCAAGAACGGCATGGGCGTGGGCGAGGCGATCCTGTTCTTCGATCGCGCGCTGGCGCAGGATTTCGATTATCGCTGCAAGCAGGCGGGCCAGCTTGCGTCCAAGATGCGCTTCCTCGCTGCCCCCTGGGTCGGCCTGCTCGACAGCGGTGCCTGGGTCCGCAATGCCGCCCACGCCAATGCCTGTGCACAGCGCGTGGCACAGCGGGTCGCCGACCTGCCCGGCATCGGGCTGATGTTCCCGGTGGAGGCGAACGCGGTGTTCCTCCAGGCGCCCGAATCCGTGCTCGCGGGCCTGCGGGAGCGGGGATGGCGCTTCTACACCTTTATCGGCGGCGGCGCCCGGTTCATGTTCGCCTGGGATGCCGATCCGGACCGGGTGGAGGCGCTGATCGCCGACATTCGCGCCGCCGCCCTGGCGGAGGACCTCGTCCCCGCTTGATCTCAGCGGGTGGCGAACGCCGCCGTATCCGCCAGCATCGCGCGCGCCGCATGGGTCGCGGCGCGCGTGTCGTTGGCCAGTTTCTTCACCTCGCTGGCGACGATGCCGAAGCCGCGCCCGGCGTCACCCGCCCGCGCTGCCTCGATCGTCGCGTTCAGGGCCAGCATGTTGGTCTGGCTGGCGATGCCGGCGATGCTGTCCACCACGCGGGTCAGCTCGTCCAGCACATGCTCTACGTCCGCGCGGCGCGCATCCGCTTCGCCCCGGAACCGCTGGCTCTCGTCCAGCCGCGCCGCCACCTCCTGCTCCAGCTTGACCTGTGCGGAGATATCGGTGGCGAACTTCACCACCTTCCACGGCTGACGGTCCGCATCCAGGATCGGGGTGTAGGTCGCCTGGATCCAGATCGGCCGGCCGTCCGCGCCGCGCCGCTGGAACCGGCCGGACGCGAAATGCCCCTTGCCCAGCGCCTGCCAGAAATCATGATATTCCAGCGAGGCGCCATAGCCGCTGTCGCAGAACAGGCGGTGATGCTGCCCCACCAGCTGCTCGACGCCATATCCGAACAGGTCGGAGAAGATCGCGTTGGCGTGCAGAATGCGGCCGGTCAGGTCGAACTCGATCACCGCCTGCGACCGGTCGATGGCGCTCAACATGCCCTCGGCCGCGGCGGCGGCGCGGCGCTGCCCGGTCACGTCGGTGGCGATCTTCAGCACCTTTTGCGGCACCCCTGCGGCGTCGCAGATCGGGTTGTACGTCGCCTCCACCCACAAGGCGCGTCCGTCCCGTCCCAGCCGGCGATGCTGCCCGGCCTGAAAGCACCCTTTCGCCAGCGCGCGCCAGAATGCGTCATATTCGGGGGAGGCGGCGAAATCGGGCGGACAGAACAGCCGGTGATGCTGGCCGACAATCTCGGCCAGCCGATACCCCGTCGCCTTCAGGAAATTGGCGTTCGCCCATGCCACACGGCCATCCAGCTCGAACTCCACCAGCAACTGCGACCGATCGATCGCCGTCCACAAGGCGCCTTCCCGCAACGCGCTGCTGGTAATCTCGTCGGAAAGCCGTTGTGCCATGGTCCCCGTCTGCACCGGATACCGCTAAGCCAATCTTAACCCGGCAACTATTCCACCAAACATGGATCGATGTCGGACCATGCCGGTGCCGTGCTCACGCCCCCGCGCGCGTCGCGAAATGCCACGCCGCCGCCGCCAGCATCGGCAGGCGTGCCACCGTCTGCTCGGCCTGTGCGCTTGATGCATTGCCATCGATCATCCGCCGCTTGATCCCCTGCACGATACCCACCAGCCGGAACAGGTTATAGGCAAAATACCAGTCGAGCTGCGGCACCCCGTCCCGCCCCGTCGCCATGC
>NZ_JALNUQ010000023.1:0-53119 GCF_026540875.1 Sphingomonas sp. GM_Shp_2 | reverse complement strand
CGAACAGCATGGCGGTGACAAAGGCGGAGACGGGGTTGCCGGGCAGGCCGAGCACGAGCGCGTCGCCAAGCCGGCCGGCCATCATCGGCTTGCCGGGGCGCAGCGCGATGCGCCAGAAGTCGATGGTGCCACCGGCCGCGGCGAGCGCGGGGCGGACGAGGTCGTGATCGCCGACCGAGGCGCCGCCGGTGGTGACGAGCAGGTCGGCGCGCACGCCGGCAAAGGCGCGGGTCAGCGCGTCCAGGTCGTCGGGCAGGATGCCGAGGTCGATGATCTCCACCGGCAGGTCGCCCAGCATCGCGGCGAGCATGACGCCGTTCGATTCGGGGAGCGCAAGGCCGCTGGCGTCGCTGCCCGGCGCGACCAGCTCGTCCCCGGTGGCGGCGATCGCGACGCGCACGCGGCGGCGGACGGGGAGGGCGGCGACCCCGCCCGTCGCGGCGACGGCGATGCGGGCGGGGGTGAGACGCTCGCCCGCGGCGACCAGACGCTGGCCGGTGTGGAAGTCGAGCCCGCGGGGACGGACGTTGCGTCCGGCGTGCGCCGGGCCTTCGCCGGTGAGGGTCAGGCCGGTGCCGTCGCGCCCGGCCTCTTCCTGGATCAGCACGGTATCGGTGCCGGGGGGCAGGGCGGCGCCGGTGAAGATACGGGTCGCCTGGCGTGCGCCGACCGAAGCGTCGAAGGGGCGACCGGCGGCGCTTTCGCCGATCACCTGCCACGGGCCGGGCATGTCGGCGAAGCGGATCGCATAGCCGTCCATCGCCGACAGGTCGGCGGCGGGTTGCGTGCGGGCGGCGACGATGTCGGCCGCGGCCCAGCGACCCGCCGCATCGCGCAGCGGCAGCGTTTCGGTGGACACGGGCACGGCAAGCGCGAGCAGGCGTGCCTGTGCCTGCGTGACGGGGACGAGCGGGGTGGCGGCGGAAATGGCGATATCCTTCGCAAAGCGGCCTGGGGAGAACGGCGTCGGGGCGGCAAGGGTCCGTGGTTGATCCCTGATGGACGGATGCGATATCCTATCCGCCCAAGGAGAAGCCGATGCGAGCCCTTTCCATTCTCGATACCGTTTTCACCGGGCACCCGCGTGCGGTGGGTGAAAGCTATCTCGACCATGCGCGCACCGCGAGCCGGTTCGGGCTGGCGATGCTGGGCGGCGGGCTGGCCTGCATGGTGCATGCCGCGGTGCCGGCGCTGTTCACCACCACCGGCAGCGACACGATCCGGCGGCTGCATGCGCGGATGAGCGGTCGGGCCGGACAGGCGGCGGCCGCGCGCGACGGGTTCTGCTACGAAATCTGAGCAGCTGCGACCACAGGGGCGACCCAGTCGCCCGACTTGCCCCCCTGCTTGGCGAGGAGGCGGATGTCGGACAGGACCATCGCCTTGTCGAGCGCCTTGGCCATGTCGTAGAGCGTCAGCAGCGTGACGGACACCGCGGTCAGCGCCTCCATCTCCACCCCCGTCTGCCCCGCCGTGGCGGCGGTCGCGGTGGCGGTGACGCCGCTTTCGTCCAGCGCCAGATCGATCTCGATCTTCGTCAGCGGCAGCGGGTGGCAGAGCGGGATCAGGTCGCTGGTCCGCTTGGCCGCCATAATGCCGGCGACGCGGGCGACCGCCAGAACGTCGCCCTTCTTCGTGCGACCCTCGGCAATGGCGGCGGCCGCTTCCCGTGACATGGTGATGCGGCCCGACGCGACCGCCTGGCGCTGCGTCACCGCCTTGTCGCCGACATCGACCATGCGGGCCGCGCCGTCGGCGTCGATATGCGTCAGCCCCGGCATCAGCCGACCAGCGCGCGGGTCGCGGCCTCGACATCGGCCTGCCGCATCAGCGCTTCGCCGATCAGGAAGCAGTGGATGCCGTGCTGCGCCATCGCATCGAGGTCGGCACGGCTGGTGAGGCCGCTTTCGGCCACGAAGGTGCAGCCCTGCGGCGCGTGGCCGACCAGATCATAGGTGTTCTGGAAGTTCACCTCGAACGTCTTCAGGTTGCGGTTGTTGACGCCGATCAGGCGCGAGCGGAGGCGCGCGGCGCGCTCCATCTCGGACAGGTCGTGCACCTCGACCAGCGCGTCCATCCCGCATTCGAGGGCCGCCGCCTCGATCTCCTGCATCTGCGCGTCGTCCAGCGCGGCGACGATGATGAGGATGGCATCGGCCCCCAGCGCGCGTGCCTCGTGCACCTGCCACGGGTCGATCATGAAATCCTTGCGGAGCACGGGGATCGACACGGCGTTTCGGCCCGCCTCCAGATAGGCGTCCGATCCCTGGAACCAGCGTTCGTCGGTCAGGATCGACAAACAGGCGGCCCCGCCGGCTTCATAGGCGCGGGCATGGGCGACGGGATCGAAATCCTCGCGGATCAGGCCCTTGGACGGACTTGCCTTCTTCACCTCGGCGATAAGCGCGTGGCCGGTCCTTGCATCGAGCGCGGCGCGAAAGCCGCGCGGGGCGCTTTGCCCGGCGATCCGCTGGTCGAGATCGGCGTGCGAGATCGTCGCCTTGCGCGCGGCGACATCGGCGCGCTTGGTTTCCAGGATGCGGTCGAGCATCGTCGTCATCGGTAGGCAATCCATTGATCGAGCAGACGGGCGGCGGCGCCATCGTCCAGCACGCGGGCAGCGGCGACCGCGCCATCGACGAGCGTCGCGCTATGCCCCGCGACAAGGAGCGCGGCGGCGGCGTTGAGCAGCACCGCGTCGCGGTAGGCGCCTTCCTCACCGGCGAGCAGGCGCTGGAGGGCGGCGGCGTTGTGGGCGGCGTCGCCGCCGCGGATCGCGGAGACGGGATGGCGGGGCAGGCCGGCATCCTCGGGCGTGATCGTGGCGGGTGCGTTGAGCGTCCCGACCGAGACGGCGATGCTGGGGCCGGCGCCGGAGAGTTCGTCCAGCCCCTCCTCGCCCGAGACGACCAGTGCGGCCTGGGTGCCGAGCTGGTTCAGCGCCTCCGCATAGAGCGGGGCATAGTCGGGGCGGGCGATGCCGATGAGCTGGCGGGTGACGTGCGCGGGATTGGCGAGCGGGCCCATCAGGTTGAAGATGGTGCGGCGGCCGATCGTGCGGCGGATCGGCGTGATCCGCTTCATCGCGGGGTGATGATTGGCCGCGAATAGGAAGGCGATGCCCAGATCGGCAAGGCTGGCCTCCGCCACCGCGCCGGCGCGGTCCATGTCGAGGCCGAGCGCCTCCAGCGTGTCGGCGGCGCCCGCCTTGGACGAGGCGGCGCGGTTGCCATGCTTGGCGACGGGCACGCCGAGCGCGGCGACGACCAGCGCCACCGCGGTCGAGACGTTGAGCGTATGATGGCCATCGCCGCCGGTGCCGCAGACATCGACGGTGCCGGGTGGCGCCTGGATCGGGACGACCCGCTCGCGCAGGGCGCGCGCGGCCTCGGCGATCTCGATCGCGGTCTCGCCGCGTTCGGTAAGGCCGGTGAGGAAGGCGATGATCGCCGCCTCGGTGGCGCGACCGTCGAGGATGTCGGCAAAGGCGACGCGAGCCGATTCGCGCGACAGCGGCGAGGCGGTATCGGGGAGCAGGGAAACCGTGGTCATGCCGCGAGATGCGCGGGCATGCGGTAGGCGATCCCCGCTTCGCGGAGGAAGTTGGCGAGCATGGCGTGGCCATGTTCGGTGGCGATGCTTTCGGGATGGAACTGCACGCTGTGGATCGGCAGATGCGCGTGGCGGAAGCCCATCACCGCGCCGTCCTGCGCGCGCGCATTGACGATCAGGCTGTCGGGCACGTCGTTGACGATCAGCGAATGGTAGCGCGTCGCGGTGAAGGGCGAGGGGAGCCCTGCGAACATGCCCGAGCCGTCATGCAGCACGGGCGAGGTCTTGCCGTGCATCAGCCCGCCGCGCTCCACCTTGCCGCCGAAATGCTGGCCGATCGCCTGATGCCCCAGGCACACGCCGAGCAGCGGCCGGCCGGCATCGGCACAGGCGGCGACGAGGTCGAGGCTGACGCCCGCCTCCGTCGGTGTGCAGGGGCCGGGCGAGATCAGAAAGGCGCTGGCGCCCGATGACAGCGCCTGGCCCGCCGAGATGGCATCGTTGCGCACCACCTCCACCTCGGTCCCCAGTTCCTGGAGATAGTGGACGAGGTTCCAGGTGAAGCTGTCGTAATTGTCGACGACGAGGATCATGGAGGCCGCCATAGACGCGTGTCACGATGTTGCAAAGTGTCAGGGGTGCCGACACATCGCGGCGATGTTGCGGCTTTAGCGCCGGCGGATCGGCGCGGTTCAGCATGGAGCCATGCGCCGCGCCCGACGTTGTTCCCGACAAAGGAGAATTCGCCCATGTTTCGCCCCCTGTTGATCGCCGCGCTGGTCGCGTCGCCTCTGCCGGCTTTCGCACAGACCCAGGCCGCCGCGGCCGATCAGCAGGCCGAGACCGGCCAGCCGCCCAAGCGCGTGCGCAGCGTGACCCTGACCGGCGACCAGAAATGCCCGCAAAGCACGGCCGACGAGGTGGTGGTGTGCGGGCGCGACGACGAGCCGTTCCGTATCCCCAAGGGCTTGCGCGACGATCAGCCGATCGCGGCGCAGAACCAGAGCTGGGTGAACCGTGCCGCGGTGGCGGATCGGGTCGGGCGGACGGCGGCGGGCCTGCCCGACACCTGCTCGCCGGTGGGCTCCGGCGGTCAGACGGGTTGCGCGCTGACCTGGAACCGCGACTTCGCCGCACAGCGCCGGGCCGATGCGGCAGCGGAGCGGGCGGTGCCGGGCGGCGAGGAGTAAGCCGCCCCTACTGCCCGAAGCCGCTTTCCGCCGCGCGGGCGACCGCCTCGCGGGCGGCGGCGAGGATGGCACCGGCCTTGGCCTCGCACTCGCGCTGTTCATAGGCGGGGTCGGAGTCGGCGACGATGCCGGCGCCCGCCTGGACGTGGATCATGCCGTCCTTCACCACCGCGGTGCGCAATACGATGCAGCTGTCCATCGATCCGTCGGGCGAGAAATAGCCAACGCCGCCGGCATAGGCGCCGCGGCGCTCGGGTTCGAGCTCGGCGATGATCTGGCAGGCGCGGACCTTTGGCGCACCGCTGACCGTGCCGGCGGGGAAGCCGGCGAACAGCGCATCGAGCGCATCCTTTTCCGGCGCCAGCGTGCCGACCACGTTCGACACGATGTGCATCACATGGCTGTAGAGTTCGACCGTGTAGCTGTCCGTCACCCGCACGCTGCCCGGTGCGGAGGCGCGGCCGGTATCGTTGCGGCCGAGATCGAGCAGCATCAGATGTTCGGCCCGTTCCTTGGGATCGGCGAGCAGGCTGGTGCGGTTCGCCTCGTCCTCCGCGGCGGTCCTGCCGCGCGGACGGGTGCCGGCGATGGGGCGGATGGTGACGTCGCCGTCGCGGACGCGGACGAGGATCTCGGGGCTGGATCCGATCAGGGAAAACCCGGGGAGATCAAGGTGGTAGAGGAAGGGGGAGGGGTTGATGCGGCGCAGGCTGCGGTAGAGTTCGAAGGGGGGGAGCGCAAACGGCGTCTCGAACCGCTGGGCCAGCACGACCTGAAAGATGTCGCCGGCGACGATATAGTCCTTCGCGCGGGCGACCATTTCCCCGTAGCGGCCGGGGGCGAGCGCGGGGGTGTAGGCGGGCTCGTCGAGATCGACCCGGACGGGCGCCGGCAGCGGCGTGGCGGCAAGCCGCGCGGCGACCGCATCGAGGCGGCTCTCCGCATCGGCGACGATGGCGGCGGCGTCGCGGGTGGCGTCGGGCCAGGCCGGGGCGACGAGGAACAGCGCGTCGGCGAGACGGTCGAAGACGAGGATGACGGTGGGGCGGACGAAGATCATGTCCGGCAGGCCGAGCGGGTCGCTCGCCGGCTGGGGCAGATCCTCCACCAGCCCCACGGTTTCATAGCCGAAATAGCCGACAAGACAGGCCAGCGCGCGGGGCAGCCCCTCCGGCACGTCGGCGCGGCATTCGGCGACCAGCGTGCGCAGCGCCGCCAGCGTATCCTGCGCACAATCCGCGAACGCGTCGCGGTCGGTCGCCCAGTGGCGGTTGATCGCGGCGGCCTTCCCATGCGCGCGGAAGACGAGATCGGGGGCAAGGCCGATCAGGCTGTGGCGGCCGCGGGTCGCGCCGCCCTCCACCGATTCGAGCAGGAAGTCGCCGCGGCCGGGCTCGATCAGCTTCAGGGCGGCGGCGACCGGCGTCTCGGTATCCGCGACCTGCCGGCGCCAGATCAGCGCCGGCCGGCCGGAGGCGAGCGCGGAGACGGGATCAGTTATTGGAGCTGCTCCCGTTCACCAGCTCGTTGCGCACCGCCGCGACGTTGCCGGTATCGATCTTCACGCCGACATTCCTGCTGACCGCGCGGACGAACTGTTCAACATATTCGCGGCCCTGAAGACGACCGATGTCGGCGCGGGCGGCGCGGACGGCGTCGGGGGTGTTCGAAGCGTCGCCACGGTCGATACGGTCCAGCTTGATGACGTACCAGCCGTCGCCGCCGGGCGATTGCAGCGTCTTGGTGGTGCCCTGCTTCATGCTGAACAACAGCGCGAGTGGCGCGGCGGCCGGCGTCTGCTGCGCCGCGGCCAGCTGCGCCCGCGCGGCGGCGATCGGGCGGATGGCGGGAAGCGACAGGCCGGTCTGGCCGAGTGCAGCGCCAAGCGCCGCGCCCTTGTTGACGCGGGCCAGCACGTCGTTCGCCACCTTGCGGGCCGCGGCGCGGGCGCGATCGGCCTTGAGGTCGGCGATGACGGCGTTCTGCACCTGCATCAGCGGGCGGGGGGCGGAGGGCACGACCTGACCGACAGCGACGACGGCAAAGCCGCCATCCTGGCCGAGCGGCACCACCTGCGGCGCATCGCCATCCTCGGCGGTGAAGGCGGCGGTGATCATGGTGCGCTGTTCGGCCGAGGGCTGGAAGGCGGGGGCGTCGGGCGCCTGCCCCTGCGCGGTGACGGCGGGGAGCGCCTGTGCCTGCAGCTTCTGGTCGCCGACGACCTCGTCAAAGGTGGCGTTGTCGGCCAGTGCATCCTCGACCTTGTTGCGCAGGTCGGCGAGCGCGGCGGCGGACTTCTGCTTGGTCAGCGTGTCGACGATGTCGGCGCGAACCTGTTGCAGCGTGCGCGCCGGCACCTGGGTGACGGCATCGACGCGCGCGACGACGAAGCCGAGCGTACCGCGCAAGGGACCGACGACCGCGCCCTGGGGCGCGGCAAAGACCGCATCGGCGACCGCGGCGGAGGTGGTCGCGGCATAGGCGGCCTTGTCGACGCCTTCCTGCGTGGAGGGCTCCAGCCCGGCGGCCTGTGCGGCGGCGGCGAGCGCGGTGCCGCCCTTCACCTTGGCGGCAAGCGCATTCGCACCGGCCTGGTCGGCGACGATCACCTGGGTGACGGTGCGCTTCTCGCTGGCGGCGTAGCTGGACTGGTTGGACCGGAAATAGGCGGCAATCTCGGCATCGGTCGGGGTGACGCGCGCGGCGACCGCCTGCGGCGAAACCACGGCGTAGCGCACCGTGCGACGCTCCGGCAGGGTGTAGCGCGACAGGTTGCGGCCGTAGAAGCTCTGGATCTCCGCGGGCGTGGGCGCAGGCCCGGTGCCGACCGCGGTCAGCGGGATGAAGCCGATCTGGCCGGCGCGCTTTTCGAGCAGCAGCGAGGCATAAGGGAGCGCCAGTTGCTGCGGCATCTGCGTCGCGCCCTGGGTGGGGGCGATAAGCTGCTGGCCGATCAGTTCGCGGGCGATGTCGGTGCGCACCTGCTGGTCGGTCATCTTCCGGTCGGCCAGGATGCGCTGGTAGAGCGTGGGATCGAACTGGCCATTGGGCCCGCGCAGCGCCGGGATCGAGGCGATCTGGCCGTCGACCGCGCGGCGCGAGACGACCATGCCCTGGTCATGGCCGAATTCCTCCAGCGCCATGCCGTTGACGATCCGCTGCAGCGTGCCGTCGAGCCCGCCCTGCGCGATGAAGGTCGCGACATCGAGCGTGGGCTGTTCGCGGCGATACGCCTCCACCTCGGCGGCGACCGCCTGGCGCAGCTCGGCATTGCCGACCTTGGCATCGCCGACCTTGGCGACCTGCGCGCCACCGATGCCGCCTCCCATGCTGGTGACGTTCGACACGTCACCCGCCGCAAAGGCGATCGCGATCACCCCCAGGACGATGAAGGTGACGATGACACCGGCCTTGGAATTGATGATCCGGCGGAAGAAACTGAGCATGGACGACCGATCGGCAGGAGAAAATCGGGTGATGCTTTAAGAGGCGGGCGCGCAAGCATCAAGCTTGTGCCGCAACGCAGACGCGCTATCGGTGTTGAACATGTATAACGATGAAGTGGGAATCCGGGGATGACGCGGCGCAAACTGGTGGCGGGCAACTGGAAGATGAACGGATCGCTGGCCGCGCTCGGCGAGCTGGACGCGATCGCGGCGGCCGCGGACGCGGCGCCGGGGGTCGATGTCGCGGTGGCGGTGCCGGCCACGCTGATCGGGCCGGCGGCGGCGCGGGTGCCGGGTCTGGCGATCGGGGCCGAGGACGTGCACGAGCGCGATGCGGGCGCACATACCGGCTGCATCTCGGCAGCGATGGTGGCGGAGGTGGGCGCCAGCTTCACCATCGTCGGCCATTCCGAGCGGCGGGCCGATCAGGGTGAGACGAGCCAGGATGCGTGGGCCAAGGCGGCGGCGGCGCACCGGCAGGGCCTGAGCGTCATCCTGTGCTGCGGCGAGACGGAGGCCGAGCGCAACGCGGGCCGCGCCGAACGCGTGGTGCAGGCGCAGATCGAGAAGTCGGTGCCCGACAATGCGGACGGCAGCTGGTTCACGCTTGCCTATGAACCGCGCTGGGCAATCGGGACGGGCCGCACGCCGACGCTGGAGGAGATCGGATCGATCCACGCGATCGCACGCGCCAAGCTGCGCATGCTGATCGGCGATGCGGCGGACGGCGTGCGCATCCTGTACGGCGGATCGGTGACGGGGGAGAATGCCGCGACGATCCTGGCGGTGGACGATGTGGACGGCGCGCTGGTTGGGGGTGCGAGTTTGACCGCGGCGAAGTTCGTGCCGATCATCGAGGCGGCGGCGGGGGTTTGATTTTTTGGGGGGCGCTGCCTGGCGGTAGGTCGCCCTCTCCCCAGCGGGGAGAGGGAGGGGACCCGCGGCTTTCGCCGTGGGGAGGGTGAGGGGGTGCCGCGAGCGAGTCGCTAAGTTACCCGTACCGCTTCTTCAGCATCGCATACGCCGCGCGCAGGGCATAGGCGTCGGCGCCCTTGGGGCGGCCGGGTTTGGCCGTGGGGCGCCAGGCGAAGACGTCGAGATGGGCCCAGGCGGTGCCTTGCGGAACGAAGCGGCGGAGGAAGAGGGCGGCGGTGATCGCGCCGGCAAAGCCGCCTTCGGGGGCGTTGACCATGTCGGCCACGTCCGATTTCAGCATGTCGTCATACCCGTCCCACAGGGGCAGGCGCCAGACGGGATCGTCCTCGGCCGTGCCGGCGGCAAGCAAGGCGCCGGCGAGCGCCTCGTCATCGGTGAAGAGCGGCGGCAGGTCCGGGCCGAGCGCCACGCGGGCGGCGCCGGTCAGCGTCGCGAAATCGAGGATCAGGTCGGGGGCATGTTCGCCGGCGCGGGTCAGCGCGTCGCCCAGGATCAGCCTGCCTTCGGCATCGGTGTTCGTGTTCTCGACGGTCAGGCCCTTGCGGGTGCGCAGCACGTCGCCGGGGCGGAAGGATGCGGCGGACACCGCATTCTCGACCGCGGGGACGAGCAGGTGGAGGCGGACGGGCAGGCGCGCGGCCATGACGAGGCCGGCGAGCGCGATGGCGTGGGCGCCGCCGCCCATGTCCTTCTTCATCAGGCGCATCGCGGCGGACGGCTTGATATCGAGGCCGCCGGTGTCGAAGCAAACGCCCTTGCCGACGATGGCGAGGCCGGGATGCGCGGGGTCGCCCCAGGCAAGTTCGATCAGGCGGGGTGCACGCTCCGGCGTGGCGGCGATGCCGACCGTGTGGATCATCGGATAGTCGCGGGCCAGCGCCTCCCCTTGCGTCACCGCGATCTCCGCGCCGAAGCGGCGGGCGAGTTCGGCGATTTCATGTTCCAGCTCGGCGGGGCCGAGATCGCCGGCCGCGGTGTTGACCAGATCGCGGACCTGCGCGGTGGCCGCCGCGATGCGCACGGTTTCCTCGATATGCGCGGCGTCGCGGGTCAGGAGGACGCGCTGCCCGGTCGGCTCGCCGGCCTTGTAGCGGGTGAAGCGATACTGGCCGAGCAGCCAGCCGAGCGCGGCGGGACCGGCGTCGATCCCTTCCGGTCGGTAGACGCCCTCCGGCAATATCTCCGCAAGTCGGGCGAGTGCCCAGGGTGAGTGCGGATCGGCGATGGCGGCGACGACCTGCCAGTCGCTTTCCCCGGTGACGATCAGGTGCGTGCCGGCCTTGCCCGTGAAGCGCGCGGCGGCGGCCTGGGTACGGACCGCCTGGGGCTGGTCGTGCAACCATGCCCCAAAGTCATCCGGCGCGATCGCGGTGATGGTGCGCGCAGATTGGCCGCGATCGGGTTGCAGCAGAAGCGTGAAGTCGGTCGTCATTGAACGGGTGCCACCAGGAATTGCTCGAACCGCTGCGCGCCATCCGGTTCGGCATAGGTGCTGACCGAAAGCGTGCGGTTCGGGTAGGTTACGCGGAAGGTGCGATTGACGAAGCCGCCGCGCAGGCGGGTGCGGCCGGTCTGGACAAAGGCGGTGGGCTCGCCGAGCGCGGCCAGGCTGGTGCGGTAATCGGCCTGGGCGCGCGGGGTGAAGTAGAAATTGGCGTCCTCGGTCAGCAGCGTGCGGTCAAGCGTGCCGCTTCGCAACTGGTCGTACAGGCGGCGGGCGCGGGGGAGGGCGGCCTGATCCTCGGCGGAGGCGGTGGGCGGGGGCAGGACGATCGCCTGCAATCCGCCGGCGATGCGGCTGGTGGCGTCGGAGAACCAGCTGTTGGTCAGAACGACGATCGCCGCCTTGTCATCGGGGAAGACGATGTTTTCGGACAGGAAACCGACCGCCTCGCCGGAATGCTCGACAAAGCGGCGGCCGTTCTGCGTGCCGGTGCTGACCCCCAGGCCATAGCCGTTGGTCGACCCGTCGGCGAGGCGGACGGGCGTTTCCTGCGCGGTCCAGTCCTCGGCCGGGAGCAGCGTGCGGTTCAGGCGGGCGATGTCCCATCTGGCGAGATCCTGCGCCGACATCGACAACTGGCCCGCCGCATAGAGCCAGCCCGATGCGGCCGGCGTCTCGGCATGGACGGGGCCGAGTGCGAAGCGGCCATAGCCTTGCGGGAAACCGGGCCCCACCGCCTCGTCCTGATCCAGCGCGCGGATGCCGAGCGGCGCGAAGATGCGGGTCTGCAGAACATGCATCAGCGGCTGACCCGACACCTTTTCCGCGATCATGCCGGCGACGACATAGCCGGTGTTGGAATATTGCCACTGTTGGCCGGGCTGGAAGTCGAGCGGCGCCTTGGCCCAGCGGTCGACGATGCCCTGCGGCGTGACGGGCGTCGCCATCGCCTTGAAGCTGAAATCCTGTGGCCAATAGTCGCGAAGACCCGAGGTGTGCGACAGCAACTGGCGCAGCGTGATGCGGTCGCCGCCGGTGATGCCGGGCAGGTACCGGGCGACGGTGTCGTCCAGGCTGAGCTTGCCGTCATCCTCCAGCAGGAGGAGCGCGGCGGCGGTGAACTGCTTGGAGATGGAGGCGATCTGGTAGGGTGCGGCCGCGTCGGCGGGCTTTGCCGCCTCCGACTGCTTGCCATAGGCCTTGGCAAGGACGATGCGGCCGCCCCGCACCACCGCGATCGAGGCGGAGGGGACGCCGGTATCGGCCAGCGTCTTGGCGACGAGCGCGTCGATCCTGGTCGCTTCGTCCGGGGACAGGGCCTGTGCGGCAAGCGGGGCGGGAATGGCGAGCGCGAGCGCTGCCAGCATGCGGAAACCGGTCATGCCCGGCATCGAAGCAAATGCCGGGGCCGCGCGCAACGGCGGCGCGCGGAAAAGCGGCGCCGCGCCTATGTCCGCGGCGCCACCGGTACGCCGTACAGGTCGTGGTCGTCGGCATCCTCGATCACCACCGGCACGATATCGCCGACCGACAGGTGGCCGGCGTCGCGCAGGAAGACCTCGCCATCGATCTCGGGCGCGTCGGCCTGGCTGCGGCCATTGGCGCCGCCCTCCTCGTCCACCGCGTCGATGATGACGGGCAGGGTGCGACCGACCTTGGCGGCGAGCTTGGCAGCCGAGATCGCCGCGGTCTTCTCCATGATGCGGGCGTAGCGCTCTTCCTTCACGGCCTCCGGCACGGGGTCGGGCAGGTCGTTCGCCGCGGCCCCCTCGACGGGTTCGAAGCGGAAGGCGCCGACCCGGTCGAGCTGCGCCTCGTCCAGCCAGTCGAGCAGATACTGGAAATCCTCCTCCGTCTCGCCGGGGAAGCCCACGACGAAGGTGGAGCGGATCGCGATGTCCGGGCAGATCTCGCGCCACCGGTGGATGCGGCTGAGCACCTTGGCGTCGTTGCCGGGCCGCTTCATGCGGCGCAGAACCGAGGGGGCGGCATGCTGGAACGGGATGTCGAGATAGGGGAGCACCAGCCCCTCGGCCATCAGCGGGATGACCTGATCGACATGCGGATAGGGATAAACATAATGCAGGCGCACCCAGGGCGCGATCCGGCCCAGTTCGCGGGCGAGGTCGGTCATGTGCGGCACGACCTCCTGCCCCTTCCACAGGCGCGGCTCGCGGCGAATGTCGATGCCGTAGGCCGAGGTGTCCTGGCTGATCACCAGCAACTCGCGCGTGCCGGCCTCCACCAGCTTCTCCGCCTCGCGCAGGATCGCGTCGGGGCGGCGGCTGACCAGATCGCCGCGCAAGCTGGGGATGATGCAGAAGCTGCACCGGTGGTTGCAGCCCTCCGAAATCTTCAGATAGCTGTAGTGCCGCGGCGTCAGCTTCAGCCCGGCATCGGGGATCAGGTCCAGATAGGGCGACAGGTTGGCAGGCGCGGCGGCGTGCACCGCCTCCACCACCTGCTCATATTGATGCGCGCCGGTGACGGCCAGCACGTCGGGGAAGCGGGTGCGGATCGCCTCCGCTTCCTTGCCCATGCAGCCGGTCACGATGACGCGGCCGTTTTCCTTGATCGCCTCGCCGATCGCCTCCAGCGATTCCTCCTTGGCGGAATCGAGAAAGCCGCACGTGTTGACCAGCACGACGTCGGCGCCGGCATAGTCGGGCGACATCTGATAGCCGTCGGAGCGGAGCTGCGTCAGGATGCGTTCGCTGTCGACCAGGTTCTTGGGACAGCCGAGCGACACCATGCCGACACGCGGCGGGGAGGGGAGTTTGGTTGCCATGGGATCGCGCGCACATAAGCGATCCCGGCGGACTTTTCCAGATGCAGCGATCTTGATCGAGGTTTATCGACTTTGCCGGCGCCCCCGGTCATGACGGGCGGGAAAGGGAATGCTTGGCCATGCTCGCGATCGGTTTGATGTCCGGGACCTCGCTCGACGGGGTCGATGCCGCGCTGATCGAAACCGATGGCGAGGGCCAGGTGCGGCCGGTCGCATTCCGGGGCGAGGCTTATTCCGACGCGGCGCGCGCGCAACTGGCGGAGGCCACGGTGCTGGCGCTGTCCTTCGACAAGCCGCGGCCGAGCCCGCCGGTGGTGGCGGCCGGCGACCTGATCGTGCGCACCCATGTGCTGGCGGTGCAGAAGCTGCTGCGCGATGCCGGGGTGGCGGCCGACGACGTGGGCGTGATCGGCTTTCACGGGCAGACAGTGGCCCACCGGCCCGATCGCGGCTGGACGTGGCAGATCGGCGACGGCGCCGCGCTGGCGAATGCGACGGGCATCACCACGGTGTGGGACTTTCGTTCGGCCGATGTCGCGGCGGGCGGGCAGGGCGCGCCGCTGCTGCCGGTCTATCACGCGGCACTCACCGCCGGGCTGACCCTGCCGGTGGCGGTGCTGAACCTGGGCGGGGTGGCGAACATCACCTGGGTGGGACCGGACGGCGGGCTGGTCGCGTTCGACACCGGCCCTGCCAACGGCCTGATCGACAGCTGGATGGAGGCGGAAACCGGCGCCCGCTTCGACGCGGACGGCGCGCTGGCGGCGAGCGGGCGGGTGGAGGCGACCGTGCTGGACACGCTGCTCGACAATCCATGGTTCGATGCAGCGCCGCCCAAGTCGCTGGACCGCAACGACTTTACTATTCAGGCGGTCCGCGGGCTGTCGGCGGCGGACGGGGCCGCGACGCTGACCGCCTTTACCGCGGCGACGGTGGCGCGGGCACTGGAACATCTGCCCAGCCGGCCGACGCGGCTGCTGGTGGCGGGCGGCGGGCGGCACAATCCGACGATGCTGCGGATGATCGCCGAGGCGACGGGGATCGTGCCCGAGCCGAGCGACGCGCTGGGATGGAACGGCGACGCGATGGAGGCGGAGGGCTTCGCCTATATGGCGGTGCGCACGCTCAAGGGCCTGCCGATCAGCTTTCCGGGCACGACCGGCGCGGCGCTGCCGATGCCCGGCGGGGTGGTGAGCGAGCCGGAGCGGTAAACCGACGGCCCGGCGGTGTCATTGGCTGGGGTAGGGGGCAACTTCGCCATCGACCGGAGGACGCGGCGCATCGGGGTTGTTGCCGACGCCGTCGCGCAGCACGACCGGCTTGGGGCAGCCGTCCACCATGCGCCATACGGTGCGGATCTCCACCGCATCGGGCAACTCGCTCAAGTTGCTCTGCCGCGGCGTAACTGCACCGGCGGTCTTTTCGGCGTGCGGGGTGCACCCTTTCGGGGGCGAAGCGGGCGGTTCCTGCGCAAATGCGGCAGGTGCGACAAGCATGAAGGCGAGCAAGGCGGAAGCACGCATCGATCAACTCTCCCATGACGACGACGGGAGCCTATCATGGCGGTGATCGACGCGGAAGCCGGGGTCAGCGCGCCACGTAGGCGTCGATCAGTGCGCCGACGTCATCGGGGTGCTTGCCGGTGAGTTCGGACGCGGTCTCGCCCTTGCCGTAGATGAAGCCGTAAACGGGATAGGTGGTGCCGCCCAGCCCTTCGGAATCGCGATACCAGACCTTTACGTCCGACCAGTCGTTGCCGCGCGATACGTCGAACAGGGTGACATCCTGTTCGGCATGGCCACGCTCGCCATTCTGGCGGGACCAGTTGGCGTGGGTCAGCATCACCACCCGGTCCTCGACGATGCGGCTGACCACCGCGACATGGCCCAGCGGCAGGCGCGATGTCTTCTCGAAAACGATGACCGCGCCGACCTTGGGCGCATGGCCGCGCTTGTAGACGCCGTCCGCCTGCTTCCACCAGGTCCAGGCGTCGCCATAGATGCGGATGCCGGAGGCTTCGCGCGCAAAGGGAACGCACTGCCCGACATAGTCGAGCAGCGAACGCCCTGCCGCAGGTGCCGCGAACAGGATCGATACGATCAGGCCGAATCCGGGAAGTCCCTTCATAGGCAGCACGATAGCGCCATCCCCATCAACCGGATGTTGCCCATTCTGGTTACCGGTCCGGTTACCAGAACGTCCCGGCGCGATCCGGCCCATGGATCAGCCGCGCCGGGCGCTGGCGCGTGCCTCCAGCAGGCCCCACAGGCCGCGATGCTGCGCGAACAACTGGCTGGCGCCGAAGCTGCGTGCGCGCAGGGCAAGCGCCGCTGCCGGAACGGGCGGGTTGGCGGGGGGCAGGATCGGCACCACCACCTCGACCCCGAAACGCGCGGCGGCGGCATCGAGAACGTGGCGCAGCGCCCGCCAGTCGGCAAGCAGGGCGGCGACCGCGCCGGTGGCGGAGCCGATCCGGTCGGAATTGGCCAGCGCCTCCAGCGTGTGGCGCTGTTGGGCCAGTGCGGCGGCGGTTTCCGACTGGCCGGGGGTGGAGGGAAGCGGACCGGCCGCGGCGGCGAGCTGCGCCAGATAGGCGCGCTCCACCGCGAAGCCGGCGGCGGCATCGACCAGCCAGGGCAGGGTATCGACCTCCGCCGCGCGCGCAAGCGCGCATTCGATCATGCCCGGATGATTGCCATGGATGGCGGTGACGGCGTGTATCGCATCGGCCAGGTCGCGCAGCGGCGTATGCGGGGCGAGCAGCCGGTGCCAGTGCGCATGCGCGGCGATGCCATCGACGGCCGCCAACGCGTCGAAATCGCCGGGGCTGCCGTGCCCCGGTGCCGAGGAAAGTGCCATGCCGCGGCCCTTCAGGAAGCCGGCGCAGCGCCGGGGTGCAAAGCAAGACCCGTAGATCAGGAACGTTAACAGACTGTTAGCGATATGGTTTTGCGGGGCCGGCCGAGTGGTGGCGGATGTTACGGCTTTACGCAGGCGGCGACGCCCGCGATAACCCGCCCCCATTGGCCGACGGGTGTCGGCAGCTACGATCCGTTCGGAGAGATCACGGGATGCGCGCATGGGTGCTGGGACTGGCTTTGGCTTCGGTGGGAACGGCGGCGATGATGAGTGAGCAGGTCCAGGCTGCGGATCGCAGCGCGATCGTGCCGGCCAAGCAGGGCGAACTGACGCTGGGCCGCGTGTTCGGCAGCCCGGACCTGTCCGGGTCGCAGCCAAGGGGCCTGCGCCTGTCGCCCGACGGCACGCTGCTGACCTTTCTGCGCCCGCGCGCCGACGAGCGCGAGCGGCTGGACCTGTGGGCGCGCGACACGCGCACCGGCGCGGAGCGGATGCTGGTCGATTCCAAGGCGGTCGGCACCGGTGCCGAACTGTCCGAGGCGGAAAAGATGCAGCGCGAGCGGGCCCGCATCGGCGGGTCGAAGGGCATCGTCACCTATGACTGGGCGCCCGACGGCAAGACCATCCTGGTGCCGCTGGACGGTGACCTGTACCTCGCCACGCTGGACGGGCAGGTCCGCCGGCTGACCAACACGGCCGGCGGCGAGCTGAACCCGGTGGTCAGCCCCAGGGGCGGCTTCGTCAGCTTCGTGCGCGACCAGAATCTCTGGGCGGTGCCGCTGGGCGGCGGCGAGGCGCGCCCGCTGACCACCGAAGGCCGGGGCACGGTGCATTTCGGCGAGGCGGAATTCGTCGCGCAAGAGGAAATGCATCGCTTTACCGGCTATTGGTGGAGCCCGGACGAGCGGTTCGTGGCGGTCGAGCGGTTCGACGAGGCGCCCGTCCAGGTGGCGGTGCGGGCGGCGATCGGCGCGACGGGGACCAAGGTGTACGAGCAGCGCTATCCTGGTGCCGGCACGCCCAACGCGCTGGTCGACCTCTACGTGATGCGCCCCGACGGGTCGGGCAAGGTGAAGGTCGACCTGGGCAGCGACCCGGACATCTATCTGGCGCGCGTCGACTGGCTGCCCGATGGCTCGGCGCTGCTGGTCCAGCGCCAGAGCCGCGACCAGAAGACGCTCGACATGCTGCGCGTCGATCCCGCCACCGGCAAATCCACCGTGCTGTTCACCGAGAAATCGGGGGAGCGGAGCTGGCTGAACCTGTCCGACGCCTATCACGTAATGAAGGACGGCAGCCTGATCTGGCGGTCGGAACGCACCGGGTTCGGGCATCTGTACCGCTACAAGGGGGGCAAGTGGACCGCGCTCACCAAGGGCGACTGGGTGGTCACGAACCTGGTCGGTGTCGATGAGGGCCGGGGGCGGCTCTACTTCACCGGCACGAAGGACGATGTGCTGGAACAGCATCTCTACGCGCTCGACCTGAACAAGCCGGGCAGCGCCACCCGGCTGACCGAGCGCGGCTATACCAACGCGGCGTCGATGGACGACGGTGCCAGCCGCTTCATCATCTCGCGCTCAGGGCCCCGCCAGCCGACCCAAGTCTATCTGGCGGATACGACCGGCAAGCGGCTGGAATGGATCAACGAGAATGCGGTGGCGGGCGCGCACCCCTATGCGCCCTATCTGGCAAGCCATCAGGACACGAAGTTCGGCACGCTGAAGGCGAAGGACGGGTCGGTGCTCCATTGGGAGATGATCACGCCGCCGCTGGAGCCGGGGAAGAAATACCCGGTCTTCTTCCAGCATTATGGCGGCCCCGGCACCGGCCAGCAGGTGACGCGCGGATGGCAAGGGGCGCTGCCGCAGTTCCTGGTCGACCAGGGCTATATCTTCTTCCAGATCGACAATCGCGGCTCGTACAATCGCGGCAAGGCGTTCGAGGACCAGATCTACCACGCCATGGGCACGGTGGAGGTCGAGGACCAGTTGACCGGGGCCGAGTATCTGAAGACGCTGCCCTTCGTCGATGCGAACAAGATCGCCACCTATGGCTGGTCCTATGGCGGCTATATGTCGATCAAGATGCTGGAAAAGACGCCGGGCGTCTATGCCGCGGCGGTGTCGGGCGCGCCGGTGACCGACTGGCAGCTCTACGACACGCATTATACCGAGCGCTATCTGGGCGATCCGCGCACCGATCCGCAAAGCTATGCCATCTCGCAGGCGGTGAGCGAGGCGGCGAAGATCAAGGACCCGCTGCTGCTGATCCACGGCATGGCCGACGACAATGTCTTTCTCGACAATGCCACGGTGTTCGCCACCGAGATGCAGAAGACGGACACGCCGTTCGAGATGATGTTCTACCCCGGCCAGACGCACCGTGTCGGCGGGCCGGGCGTGTCGGAGCATCTGTGGACCACGATCCTGAATTTCCTCGACCGCGAGGTCAAACAGAAACCGGCGAAATAAAATTGCGGGCAGGACAAGGATGTTTGGGGTTTCGTGTCGCGGGCTTAGAGGCTACCGGCTCGCGACATTGGTCTAGGAGTATGTGATGGGTTACCGGGTGGTGGTCGCAGGGGCCACGGGCAATGTCGGGCGCGAGATGATCAACATCCTCGCCGAGCGCGAGTTTCCGATCGACGAGATCGCGGTACTCGCCTCGTCGCGCAGTCAGGGCGATCAGATCGAATATGGCGAGACGGGCAAGCAGCTGACCGTCAAGAATATCGAGCATTTCGATCCCGCCGGCTGGGACATCGCGCTGTTCGCGATCGGGTCGGAGGCGACCAAGGTCTATGCGCCCAAGTTCGCGGCGGCGGGCTGTGTGGTGATCGACAATTCGTCGCTCTACCGGATGGACCCGGACGTGCCGCTGATCGTGCCCGAGGTGAACCCGGATGCGATCGACGGGTACAAGGCACGCAACATCATCGCCAACCCGAATTGCTCGACCGCGCAGATGGTGGTCGCGCTGAAGCCGCTTCACGACAAGGCGACGGTCAAGCGCGTCGTCGTCGCGACCTACCAGTCGGTGTCGGGCGCGGGCAAGCAGGGCATGGACGAGCTGTTCGAGCAGAGCCGCAACATCTTCGTCGGCGACCCCGCCACCCCGGTGAAGTTCACCAAGCAGATCGCGTTCAACGTGATCCCGCACATCGACAGCTTCCTGGAGGACGGCACCACCAAGGAAGAATGGAAGATGGTGGCCGAGACCAAGAAGATCCTCGACCCCAAGGTGAAGGTGACCGCGACCTGCGTGCGCGTGCCCGTGTTCGTCGGCCATTCCGAGGCGCTGAACATCGAGTTCGAGAACGAGATCTCGGCCGAGGAGGCACAGAGCATCCTGCGCGAGGCGCCCGGCGTGATGCTGGTCGATAAGCGCGAGGATGGCGGCTACGTCACGCCGGTGGAATGCGTCGGCGATTATGCGACCTTCATCAGCCGGGTGCGCGAGGATTCGACCGTCGACAACGGCCTGTCGCTGTGGTGCGTGTCGGACAACCTGCGCAAAGGCGCGGCGCTGAATGCGGTGCAGATCGCCGAACTGCTCGGCCGACGGCATCTGAAGAAGGCGGATTGATCGCTTATTTCCCTCTCCCCGTGGGGGAGAGGGAAAAGTGACGTCAATGCCCGATATACCGCCCCGGCCGGTGCCAGGCGATCAGGATCAGGCTGATCGAGGCCGCGCTGAGCGCGGACCAGGCGAGTTGCGCACCCGTCACCACCGGCACCGCCAGCCCCAGGATCAGCACGTCGAGCGCGATCTGGGTGTGACCGGCGTTCCAGCCGCGGCGGCGTTGCAGCCATAGGGTGACGACGCCGGTGCCCCCGACGCCGGCCTGATGCCGGGCGAGCGCCAGAATGCCCATGCCGATCACCGTGCCGCCGACCACGCTGGCAAAGGCGGGGTGGACGTCGATGACGTGCACCGAGACGCGCGTCGCCGCGGAAAAGGCGGCGATGCCGACATTGACCAGCACCGTCTTCACCGCAAAACGCGCACCCATCACCTTGTGCGCGAAGATGAAGAACGGGATGTTGATGAGCGTGAACAGCACGCCGGCCGGCAGCGGCAACAGATAGGACAGCAGCAGCGCAACGCCGGCGATGCCGCCCGTCACCAGACCGGCGGCATGCAGGAACAACAGGCCGACGATGATGAGGATGCACCCGATCGCAAGGGCATAGGCGTCTTCGAGCAGGCTGTGGGGGCGGCCGATCGGGCTGGGGGGAAGGTCAGTATCGGCTTGCATCAAGGGTCCGGCTTTGTGGTGGAGGGACCCTCTCCGTGGTGCTGCGGGCTCTTTGCGGCCGCTGGCGGATCGGGCATGCTAACCGATGCGGGCGCCCCCGTCGATGGCTGCGCCCCCGGTAGGAGACAGGAACGCATGCGCGAGGCGATGACCGGCGGCTGCCAATGCGGGCGCATCCGCTACGCAGCGACGATCGAGGATGGCGACGAGGCCTATCTGTGCCATTGCAAGATGTGCAGGCGGGCGACGGGCGCTGCCGCCACCGCCTTCGTCAATCTCGCGCGCGACCGGCTGCGCTGGCTGGTCGAGCCCGACTGGTATCGATCCTCGCCGATCGCGCTGCGCCCTTTTTGCGCGACGTGCGGCACGCCGCTCGGCTTCGCCTTTGCCGATGGGGAGGGGAATATCGACCTGACCGTGGGGTCCTTCGACGATCCGACCCGGTTCAAGCCGGTGCGCAACTATGCTAGCGAAAGCATCCTCCCCGCCTGGCAGGACACCTCTCACCTGCCGGGCATGCGCTCCGACGAGAATGCGGGCGTGACCCAGCGATGGATGGATAGCCTTGGCCGACTTCCCGATTGAAACGCACTATTTCGACAGCTTCGACGGCACGCGCCTGGCGTGGCATGAAATGGGGGCGGGGCGTCCGATCGTCCTGATCCATGGATATTTCTCCGACGCGAACACCAACTGGATCCGCTACGGCCATGCCGCGGCGATCGCGGCCAAGGGCTACCGCGTCATCATGCCGGACCTGCGCGCGCACGGGCAGAGTGCCCGGCCGCATGACGATGCCGCCTATTTCCCCGACGTGCTGACCCGCGACGGCCATGCGCTGATCGAGCATCTCGACCTCGGCGACTATGACCTGGGCGGCTATTCGCTGGGCGCGCGAACGACCTCGCGCATGGTGGCGACCGGTGCGGAGCCGGGGCGGATCATCTTTGCGGGCATGGGGCTCGACGGCCTGACCGACACCAACCGCCGGGTGGATCATTTCACCCACATCCTGACCAATCTGGGCCAGCACAAGCGCGGCAGCCCCGAATGGCTGGCCGAGGCATTCCTGAAGACCACCGGCGGCGATCCGGTGGCGCTGCTCGGCATCCTCAGGACCTTTGCCGATACCCCGCTGGAGACGATCCGCGGCTTCGCGCAGCCGACGCTGGTGGTGGCGGGCGTCGATGATTTCGACAATGGCTCGGCGAAGGACCTCGCGGACACGCTGCCCAACGCGACGTACACGGAGATACCCGGCGGCCACATGAGCTGCGTCGCCAAGCCGGAACTGGGGCAGGCGATCGCAGCGTTTCTGTAACTCAAATCCCTCTCCCCTCCGGGGAGAGGGTGGGGCCCGCCGCGAAGCGGTGGGAGGGTGAGGGGCCGCCAAGCAGCGCCGCACTGCTGGTCTACCCCTCACCCTTCCCACTGCCTGACGGCAGCGGGCCCCTTTCCTCTCCCCGAAGGGGAGAGGGCTCAAAGGACGATACACTTGACGCCGCCCCGCCCGCCGCGCCACGATCGTTACAGAAAATACCAATGGGAACCCCGATGATCCGCACCGTAATCTCGACGGCCGCGCTTGCCTGCGCGCTTGCGTCTCCTGCCGTCGCCCAGAACGCCCCCGCCATGCCTGCCCCCGCGACACCTGCTGCCGCCACACCTGCTACCGCCGACGCCTTCGTTGCCGAGGCGGAGAAGACCAGCGCCGATCGGTCGGTCGATGCGCAGCGCGTCGCCTGGGTGAACGCCACCTACATCACCGACGATACCGATGCGCTGGCTGCCAAGTCGGGTGCGGAGATGACCGACCTGGCGGTCCAGTATGGCCTGGGCGCGGCGCGCTACCAGGCGCTGCCCGGCCTGTCCTACGACACCAAGCGCAAGCTGGACCTGATGCGCGGCGGCATCACGCTGCCGGCGCCGACCACGGCCGGGCAATCCGCCGAACTGGCGACGCTGACCACGCGGATGTCGTCCTCCTACGGCAAGGGCAAGGGCCTGCTCGACGGCAAGCCGATCAACGGCTCGGATATCGAGGAGGCGATGGGCACGTCGCGCGATCCCGCCAAGTTGCAGGAAATGTGGGTCAGCTGGCACGACAATGTCGGCGCGCCGATGCGGGCCGACTATGCCAGGATGAGCGCGATCTCGAACGAGGGCGCCAAGGAACTGGGCTATGCCGATGTCGGCGCGCTGTGGCGCTCCGGCTACGACATGCCGCCCGAACGGTTCGCCAAGCTGACCGACCAGATCTGGGCCGAGGTGGAGCCGCTGTACAAGGCGCTGCACACCTATGTCCGCTGGAAGCTGAACGAGAAATATGGCGATGCGGTGCAGCCCAAAACCGGCGCGATCCGTGCCGACCTGCTTGGCAACATGTGGGCGCAGGAATGGGGCAACATCTATGACATCGTCGCGCCCGCCGGCGCCGGCGATGTCGGCTACGACATCGGCGACCTGCTGAAGGCGAAGAATTACGATCCCACGCGCATGGTGAAGCAGGGCGAGGCTTTCTACTCCTCGCTCGGCTTCAAGCCGCTGCCCGAGACCTTCTGGCAGCGTTCGCAGATCGTGAAGCCCGCGGACCGCGAGGTGATCTGTCACGCCTCGGCCTGGGACGTCGACAATGTGGACGATATCCGCATCAAGATGTGCACCAAGGTGAATGCGGATGACTTCATCACCATCCACCACGAACTGGGCCACAACTACTACCAGCGCGCCTATAACCAGCAGCCCTTCTTCTACAAGAACGGCGCCAATGACGGCTTTCACGAGGCGATCGGCGACACCGTCGCGCTGTCGATCACGCCGGACTATCTGGTGAAGATCGGCCTGCTGGATGCCGCCCGCGTGCCGAGCGCGGACAAGGATATCGGCCTGCTCCTGCGTCAGGCGATGGACAAGGTCGCGTTCCTGCCCTTCGGCCTGCTGATCGACAAATGGCGCTGGGGCGTGTTTTCGGGTGCGATCAAGCCGGATCAGTATCAGGCGGGGTGGGATGCGCTGCGCCTGCAATATCAGGGCGTGAAGCCACCCGTCGCGCGTGACGAGACCAAGTTCGATCCGGGCGCCAAATACCACATCCCGGCGGCGGTGCCCTATACCCGCTACTTCCTGGCGCGTGTGCTGCAATTCCAGTTCTACGAGGCGGCGTGCAAGCAGTCGGGCTGGAAGGGGCCGCTGCACCGTTGCTCCTTCTATGGCAACAAGGCGGTGGGCGAGAAGCTGAACGCGATGCTGGCGATGGGCCAGTCCAAGCCGTGGCCCGACGCGCTGGAGGTGTTCACCGGCAGCCGGCAGATGTCGGGCAAGGCGCTGGTCCAGTATTTTGCGCCGCTGAAGGCGTGGCTGGACAAGCAGAACAAGGGCAAGCCGCAGGGCTGGTAAGGCGCTGCCCCCTCCCGCCGCGGCGCGGGAAGGGGGGCGCTGCCCCGCTTATTCGGGGATGGTGCCTTCGTCGGCGATCCCGGCTTCGAACGAGTCCGACGAGTCGGTGCCGTCCGCCTGATGCGCGTGCTTCGCCGGGGTGCTGCCGCGCAGCGACAGCAGCGCCGCCGCGGCGGCACCGGCCGTCGCGATCCCGCCGACGATGGTGGCGATCCCCCATTTCCCGCCGACCTTGTCGATGCCGGTGCGCTTGGTCTGGGCAGGCTTCTTGGCCGGCGCGGCCGCGGGGCGCGGCGTGCTGCGCTTGGACGAGCGCGGCTTGGGCGGGACCTTGGTCTTTTTCTCCGCCTTGTCGGGCTTGTCGAGCTTGTCCGCCTTGGCGCTGCGCGAACGCTTGGGCGCGGTCGCGCTCGACTTGGAGGGCGAGCGGCGACGCGGTGGCGATTTGGGAGCCGAGGGTTTCGGCGTATCGGGGGTGTCGGCCATGGCAAGCTCCGAACGATTTGATTCGGTGCCGTAACGCCCGACGCCCCAGCCGGTTGCTTAACGGAAGGGCGGCTCGTTGAACGCGCGCAGCTTGCGGCTGTGCAGCTTGGCCCCCTCCAGCCGCAACTGCTCGCACGCCTCGATGCCGATGCGCATATGCTCGTTGATCGCGCGCTCGTAGAAGCGGTTGGCTTGGCCGGGCAGCTTCAACTCGCCGTGCAGCGGCTTGTCGGAGACGCACAGCAGCGTGCCGTAGGGGACGCGGAAGCGATAGCCTTGCGCCGCGATCGTCGCCGATTCCATGTCGATGCCGACCGCCCGCGACAGCGAGAAACGCAGCGCCGACTTGGAGTAACGCAGCTCCCAGTTGCGGTCGTCGGTGGTGACGATCGTCCCGGTCCTCAGCCGCCGCTTCAACTCGTCCCCCGACTGCCCCGACACAATCTCCGCCGCCTTCGCCATCGCCACCTGCACCTCCGCGATCGCGGGCACGGGGATTTCCGGGGGGAGGACGTCGTCGAGGACGTGATCGTCGCGCAGATAGGCGTGGGCGAGGACATAGTCGCCGATGCGCTGGCTGGGGCGCAGTCCGCCGCAGTGGCCGATCATCAGCCACGCCTCGGGCCGCATCACCGCCAGATGGTCGCAGATCGTCTTGGCGTTCGATGGCCCTACGCCGATATTGACCAGGGTGATGCCGGTGCCGTCCTCTGCCATCAGGTGATAGGCGGGCATCTGGTGACGGCGCCACGCGCTGTCGGTCACCAGCTTGTCGACATCCTCTGGGCTCTCGATGACGATGCCGCCCGCGCCCGACAGCGCGGTGAAGCGGCTGCCCTCGCCGAGTTGCGATGCGCCCCAGCGGACGAACTCATCGACATAGCGGTGATAGTTGGTGAACAGCACGAAGCGCTGCGTGTGCTCGGCCGGCGTGCCCATATAGTGCCGCAACCGCGCGAGGCTGAAATCGGTGCGCAGCGCGTCGAACAGCGCGAGCGGGCGGGTGCCGTCGATGCTCAGCCACAAACCGTCGGCGATCTCGTCGCCGATAAAGGCCAGTTCGGTGGCCGGAAAGTAGCGGGCAAGCTCGGCCGCCGATACCTGGTCGAGGCTGAGCGCGTGGCCGGGATCGAGCACGTAAGGAAAGGGAATTTCCTGCCGGCCGGGCACCGCCTCCACCGTTACGTCATAATCCTCGATCAGCAGCGTCAGCTGCTCAACAAGGTAATCGGCGAACAGGCCGGGCTTGGTGACGCTGATCCGGTAGTCGCCCGGCGAGACAAGGCGGCCGAACGAGCGCATCGGCGTCGGGCGGACATCGTCGCCGCGAAACGACAGGCGGATTTCCGGATAGGCGAAGCAGCCCTCGGCACGGGCCGCGGCATCGGGAACCGTGCCGCCGTCCAGATAGGCGGTCAACGCCGCCTTCAGCCGGTCGACGGAGGCGGTGTAGAGGCGGTCCAGTTCGGCGACAACGGTTTCAGCTTGGGTCATGCCCGCCGAGCTAGGACCAATGCGGCCATGAGGCAAGGCGGGGCAGGCCGAACGCCCGGACGAGAAGGGGAGGGCACAGCAGGCCCTCCCCGGATCGGTACGGTATCAGCGCCTTACTGGGCGGACTTGTACGTCTTCTCGTCTTCGCCGTCGCGCAGCTTGGTCGCGCCGATCGCGGCACCCGCCACGGCGGCGGCGACACCCGCGGCGATCCCGGCCGCGGCATAGGGGTGGTCCTTGGCCGCCTGCACGGTGGCGCTGGATGCCGAGGATACCTTCTCACCGGCCGTCTTGGCGGCGTCCTGCGCCTTTTCGGTCAGCGACTTCTTCTGCTCGGCGTCGGTCTCAGTCCTGGTGGTCATGGTTCTGACTCCCTCGATACGGTCCGACAACGAAAACGCTCCGGCGGGGCAGACCGTTCCGCGTGCGGTCCGACCCGCTCGCCCGGGGTGCCGTATGGATCAGAGGACCGACAGCAGATGCTCGGCCGAGCTCACCTTGAACTCGCCGGGCTGCTCGACGAACAGATGCTCGACCACGCCGTCGTTCACCAGCATGGCGTAGCGCCGGCTGCGCGTGCCCATGCCGAACTTCGATCCATCCATGGTCAGGCCGAGCGCACGGGCGAAATCGCCATTGCCGTCGGCCAGCATCGTCACCCCGTCCGCGCCGCTCGCCTTGCTCCAGGCGCGCAGCACGAAGGCGTCGTTCACCGCGGTGCAGGCGATCTCGTCCACGCCGCTCGCCTTCAGCGCCTCTGCTTGCGCGACGAAGCCGGGCAGATGCTGCGCCGAACAGGTGGGGGTAAACGCACCTGGCACCGCGAACAGCGCCACGCGGCGCCCGGCGAAATAGCTGGCGGCATCCACCTGGTCGGGCCCGTCGCTCGTCACCTTGACGAGCGTGGCGGAGGGCAGGCGTTCGCCGATGGTGATCGTCATCATGGTCTCCCGGCCGCGACGCGGAGGTGCGTGCGGCCCATGTGCGGTCATGCGTTCGATCCGACCTTGATTTCAAGCGTGGCGAGCGCGCGACAGGCTGCCTATGTTGGCCGTCGTGAACGATGCGACCTTTCTGTCCGGCCAGTTCCTTCTGGCCATGCCCGGCATGGGCGACCCCCGGTTCGAGCGCGCGGTGATCGCGATGTGCGGCCATGACGAACATGGTGCGCTGGGCATCGGCCTGGGCGCGACGATCGAGGGGCTGACCCTCCACGACCTGCTTGATCAGTTCCAGATCGCGCATGGCGCCGCACCCGATGCTCCCGTCCATTTCGGAGGGCCGGTGGAGCCGCGCCGCGGCTTTGTCGTCCATTCGCTGGAATGGCGCGGCCAGGACACGATCAACGTGGCCGATCGCTGGGCGCTGTCGGGCACCGTCGACGTGCTGCGCGCGATCGCGGAGGGTACGGGGCCGGAACGCTGGGTGGTGGCGCTGGGCTATGCCGGCTGGGAGGGCGGGCAACTGGATGGCGAGCTGGCCCGGCCGGGCTGGTTCAACGTCGCGGGCGACACCACGCTGTTGTTCGATACCCCGGCCGAGGAGCGGTGGACGCATGCCTTTGCCGCCGCCGGCGTCGATCCGCGCCTGCTGGTGATCGGCGGTGGAACCGCCTGACGGAAGTGCGGATCGACATATAAAGATATCTTTATGTTTGATCCATGGGGGCATAGCGCGTAGAGGCGGGGGCATTCACACACCCAGGAGATTTGCTCGTGGCCACTGCGCTCGCTGCCGAGACCACCGATTACGTCATCAAGGATATCGGCCTTGCCGATTTCGGCCGCGCCGAGATCAAGATCGCTGAAACCGAAATGCCCGGCCTGATGGCGCTGCGCGACGAGTTCGGTGCGTCGCAGCCGCTGAAGGGCGCGCGCATCACCGGGTCGCTGCACATGACGATCCAGACCGCGGTGCTGATTGAAACGCTGGTGGCGCTGGGCGCGGACGTGCGCTGGGCGACCTGCAACATCTATTCGACGCAGGACCATGCCGCCGCCGCCATCGCGGCCGCCGGCATCCCCGTGTTCGCCGTGAAGGGCGAGACGCTGGCCGAATATTGGGACTATGTCGGCGACATCTTCAACTGGGGCGCCGATACTGACGGCACCACCGCCAACATCATCCTGGACGATGGCGGCGACGCGACCATGTTCGCGCTGTGGGGCGCCAAGCTGGAGGCCGGTGCGACCTTCGGCGAGCCGGAGAATGAAGAGGAAGTCGAGTTCCAGCGTTCGGTCAAGGCGTTCATCGCCAAATATCCGGGCTATCTGACCGAGACGGTGAAGAACCTGAAGGGCGTGTCGGAAGAGACGACCACGGGCGTCCACCGCCTGTACGAGATCGCCAAGAAGGGCGAGCTGCCCTTCCCGGCGATCAACGTCAACGACTCGGTGACCAAGTCGAAGTTCGACAATCTGTACGGCTGCAAGGAATCGCTGGTCGACGCGATCCGCCGCGCCACCGACGTGATGCTGGCCGGCAAGGTCGCCGCGGTCGCCGGCTTCGGCGACGTAGGCAAGGGTTCGGCCCAGTCGCTCCGCAACGGCGGCGCGCGCGTGCTCGTCACCGAAATCGATCCGATCTGCGCCCTGCAGGCGGCGATGGAAGGCTTCGAGGTCGTCACGATGGACGAGGCGGTGAAGCGCGCCGACATCTTCGTGACCGCGACCGGCAATGCCGACGTGATCACCGCCGATCACATGAAGGCGATGAAGCCGATGTCGATCGTCTGCAACATCGGCCATTTCGACTCGGAGATCCAGATCGCCGCCCTGTCCAACTACAAGTGGACCGAGGTGAAGCCGGGCACCGACCTGGTAGAATTCTCGGACGGCAAGCAGATCATCGTGCTGGCCAAGGGCCGCCTGGTGAACCTGGGCTGCGCAACCGGCCATCCGTCGTTCGTGATGTCGGCCTCGTTCACCAACCAGACGCTCGCCCAGATCGAGCTCTGGACCAAGTCCGAGAACTACAAGAACGAAGTGTACGTCCTGCCCAAGCACCTCGACGAAAAGGTCGCGGCGCTGCACCTGGAGAAGCTGGGTGTGCAGCTGTCCAAGCTGACCGAGAAGCAGGCCAGCTATATCGGCGTGCCGGTCGAGGGCCCGTTCAAGCCGGACCATTACCGCTACTGATCGATTCCGCCTCGGCGGAACGGAAGCCGCGCTCGCCACATCGGCGGGCGCGGCTTTTTCGTGTCGACGCATGATCATGTCCGACTCGTCGACCGCGGCGCTGCAAAAATTGCGGCGTGATGTTGCATCGAGGCAACAGCTGGAGAAATTTACAGTCAACTAGTGCAGGATTATTGCCCTTTGTTTCTGGCAGGTGTCTGACGCCCGACCTCGGTAATGCCGAGTAGTCAAAGGGTTATGACATGAACTGCGTATCCGTTCGGAGGTTGGGCCTGGCGCTCACCGCTTCCACCATCGCACTCGTCCTTGGGGGCACAGCCGGCGCCGCGGCGGCGCAGACCGCAACGTCGGTCGGTGAGCAGTCGCCATCGGCGGACCAGAACCAGATCGGCGCGCCGCAGACCGAAGTCGCGCCGCCGGCGCTGGAGGACACCGGCAGCGAGATCGTCGTGACGGGCTCGCGCATTTCGCGTCCGACGCTGAACTCGCCGATCCCGGTGACCAGCCTGTCGGTCGCGGACCTGACGCGTACCGGTGCGGTTTCGGTCGGCGACGTGCTGAACGACCTGCCGTCGCTGCGCTCCACCTACAGCCAGGCGAACTCCACGCAGTTCATCGGCACCTCGGGCCTCAACCTGCTCGACCTTCGCGGCCTGGGCGTCACCCGCACGCTGGTGCTGGTCAACGGCCGCCGTCACGTCACCTCGTCCGAGGGTGACTTCCTGGTCGACACCAACACCATTCCGACCGACCTGCTCGACCGCGTCGACGTGGTCACCGGCGGCAGCTCGGCCGTCTATGGCTCCGACGCGATGGCCGGCGTCGTCAACTTCGTGCTGAAGCGTGATTTCGACGGCGTCTCGCTCAACGCCCAGGGCGGCACCAGCGACAAGGGCGATCGCGGCACCTATCGCCTGTCCGGCACCTTCGGCAAGAATTTCGCGGAAGGGCGCGGCAACATCGCGCTGGCGCTGGAATATAACAAGCAGGACCTGCTGACCTATACCGACCGCCCCGACCTGACCGGTGCGTTCAGCGGTCGTCGCCAGTTCCAGCTGGTCGACAGCCCGGCGGCGGACAACACCACGCCGAACCGCACTTTCCTGACGGATGTCCGCAGCTTCGGCTACGACAATGGCGGCAACTTCATCGCCTATAACGGCAGCAACATCCTGTCCTGCGGGTCTGGCGTGACCGCGGGCTGCCTGCCCACCGGCGTGCCGCGCGTCTTCGGCTTCAACACCGACGGATCGCTGCGCGAATATAATTACGGCACCGATTTCCGCCCGATCGGCTCGGGCAACAATAACGGCGGCGACGGCGCCGTGCTGAACGATCGCGGCACGCTGAACCCGGCGCTGACCCGCTATGTCGCCAATCTGATCGGTCACTACGACGTGTCGGATGCGTTCAAGCCGTTCTTCGAGGCGAAGTTCGTCCGCGTCGAAAGCTTCAACCAGGGCACGCCGACCTTTGCGCAAGGCGGCGAGCAGGGCACGGTCGCCGATGTCGATGCCGCGGGCAATCCGATCCGCCGCCCCGCCAGCAACGCCTTTACCCGCCAGTCGATCGGCATCCCGATCTCGCTGGACAATCCCTATCTGCAACCGGCCGCCGCCGCGACGATCCGCTCGCTGCTGCCCGCAGGCGCGGACTTCTTCCGCCTGAACCGCAACAACAACGACTTCGGCACGCGCGACGAGTTCGATCGCCGCGACACCTACCGCATCGTGGTCGGCGCCGAGGGCACGTTCAACGGCGACTGGAAGTACGACTTCGCGGTCAATTACGGCGAGTTCCGCAGCCGCTCGACCTTCTACAACAACCGCCTCAACCAGAATTTCTACAATTCGGTCGATGCGGTCCGCAATGCAGCGGGGCAGATCGTCTGCCGGATCAACCAGACGAGCGTCACCGATCCGAACTGCGTGCCGATCAACGTGCTGGGCAACGGTTCGCCGACGCAGGCAGCGCTGAACTACATCAACACCACGTCCGAGCGGCGCGGCAAGGCGACGCAGTTCGACATCAACGCCAACGTGGTCGGCGACAGCTCGCAACTGTTCGAGCTGCCCGGCGGCCCGGTGCGCTTTGCGCTCGGCGGCGAATATCGTCGCGAGACGGCCAGCTATGCCTATGACGAGCTGGTCAGCAGCGGCGCGACCTTCCTGAACGCTATTCCCGCCTTCAATCCCCCCTCGTTCGAGGTGAAGGAAGCATATGGCGAGCTGGAGCTGCCGCTGCTGCGCAATCTGCCCTTTGCCGAGGAGCTGACCGCGACCGGCGCGGTGCGCGTGGCGGACTACAAGGGAGCGACGGGCACGGTATGGGCCTATAATCTGGGCGGCCTCTATGCGCCGATCCGCGACATCAAGTTCCGCGTGAACTATTCGAAGGCGGTGCGTGCGCCGACGCTGGGCGACCTTTATTCCTCCGCGACGCAGAATTTCGCGCAGGTCGACGACCCTTGCGATGCCAACTTCATCGGCCAGGGTCGTGCCAATCGCGCGGCGAACTGTGCGGCGGCGGGCCTGCCGGCCGGCTTCATCAACAGCGGCGCGCGCGCGGGCAGCACCGAAATCCTGTCGGGCGGCAACCCGAACCTGGGTGCGGAAACCTCGCGGAGCTGGACCTATGGCGTGATCGTGCAGCCGTCCTTCCTGCCGGGTCTGGCGATCACCGCAGACTATTACGACATCAAGATCGGCAACGTCATCGCCTCGGTGGAGGCGCAGACGATCCTGGATGCGTGCTATGACGCGGCCTCGCTGGACAACCAGTTCTGCGGCCTGATCAACCCGCGCCAGGCCAATGGCGAATTCGCGCAGCCGGCCTTGTTGCAGAGCACGGTCAACTTCGCTCAGCTGCGCGCCAAGGGGCTGGACCTCGATGTTGCGTACAACCACCGCTTCGGTGCCGACGATCGCCTGGCGCTGCGTGCGGTGGGTACCTGGGTGCGCAACCGGACGGATTATCCCTACCTCGACAATCCGCAGCAACCCGAGCGGATCAAAGGCGAATTGGGCGATCCGATCTGGAACGTGAACGTCTCGGCCGACTATACCCACAACAACTGGACGCTCGGCTACCAGGTCCGCTACATCGGACGCCAGTCGATCACCAACTGGGAGGCCCAGCACGCCACCAACGGCGTCCCGCCCCTCGACCCCTACTATGCCGATGTCGTCTACTATCCGCGCGTCTTCTACCACGCCATCCGCGCCTCCGTGGACGTCAACGACCGCTTCCGCTTCTATGGCGGCGTCGACAACCTCACCGACAAGAAGCCCCCCTACGGGCTGCTCGGCAACGGTAACGACGCCATCTTCGACAATATCGGTCGCTTCATGTACGTCGGCGTGTCGGTGAAGATGTAACTCCGCACCTACCTATATGGGCATGCAAAGGAGCCGGTCGGACCATGTGTCCGGCCGGCTCTTCTTTTCGGGCGGCACTCGCATCGGCTTTCGCTGGCGGCGTTTATCGGTTTACATGCCGGCCGCCATGACTCGCCCCCGTCCTTCACGCCGCGCATGATCGTTCTCGACACGGTCCAGGCGTTGGCATTGGGGGCGGTCATCTGCCTCCTGCTGCTGGGATCGGCGGCGATGCTTTATTTCGGCACCGCCGCCCGGACGACCGCACGGCGGCGGGCGGGCGAGATGGCGCATGCCGCGGCGCTGCTCCGTTCCGCGCCCGCGCTGCCCATGCTGGTGCGTGCCGATGGCCGGGTGGAGATGAGCGCACGGCTCGCCGACTGGCTGGGTTTTTCGGAGGTGCCGCGTTTCCTGGCCGAGCTGGTCGGCGAGGGGGTCGGACTCTCGGCGCAGGACGGCGCGCTGCTCACCGCCGATGTCGGCGCGGCGCAGCGTGGGGGACGCAGCTTCACCCGCGCGCTGCGTCCGCAGGGCTCGGGCCGGTCGCTGGTGCTGAAGGGTGCGCGTGCACCGCTGGAACTGGGCGCGAACGGCAGCGTCGTTGTCTGGGCGTTTGACGGTACCGAGAGCGAGGCGGAGATCGCGCGGCTGGGCGGAGAGGCGGCGCGGCTGGGGGGCGCGTTCGAGGCGCTGACCGGGCTGATCGAGGCGGCGCCGCTGCCGATGTGGTACCGCGAGGCGGATCTGCGCCTGACCATGGTCAACAGCGCCTATGTCGATGCGGTCGAAGGGCGCGATGCCGCCGATGTCGTGTCGCGCGGCCTGGAACTGGTGGAGGGATCGGGGCGGGGCGGCCCGCTCGCCGGGGCGGCGGCCGCGCGCGACAAGGGGCGACCGCACGAACAGATCCTGCCCGCCACGATCGACGGCGCCCGCCGCTCGCTGCGCATCTACGACGTGCCGCTACCCACCGGCGGGATCGCGGGCTTTGCGATCGATATCGAGGATCTTGAACAGTCGCGCGCCGGCGCCAAGCGCTTTGCCGAGGCGCAGCGCGCCATGCTGGATCGCCTGTCGGCCGCCGTGGCGCAGTTCGGACCCGACCGCGGCCTCGTCTTCTGCAACCAGCCGTTTCGGCGCATGTTCGCGATGCGCAGCGAATGGCTGGCCGACCGGCCCGAATTCGACCGGGTGCTGGAGCGGATGCGCGAGGCCAAGCGCCTGCCCGAAGTGCGCGACTTTCCCGGCTGGCGGGCCGAGCGCCACGAATGGTTTCGCCAGACCGAGGGCGCGATCGAGGAACATTGGCACCTGTCGGGCGGCATCCACCTGCGCGTCGTGGCGCAGGCGCTGCCCGATGGCGGCCTGTTGCTGATCTTCGAGGATCGCACCGAGCAGGTGCAGCTCGCCTCCGCCCGCGACACGTTGCTGCGCGTGCGCTCCGCCACCTTCGACAATCTGTTCGAGGCGCTGGGCGTGTTCGCCGCCGATGGGCGCTTGCAGTTGTGGAACAACCGCTTCCGCAGCCTGTGGGATGTCGAGGAAGAGTTTCTGGCGGCGCATCCGCGGGTCGACGCGCTGGCCGCCAAGATCGCGAACAAGCTGATGACGCCGAACCGCGCCGAACTCATGCCCGAACTGGTCCGCTCCGCCACGCAGGACCGGCAGCAGCGCGGTGGGCGCGTCGCCTTCGCCGATGGCCGGCATTTCGAGTTCGCGGGCGTGCCGCTGCCCGATGGCAACGCATTGTTCACCATGCTGGACATCACCGACAGTCGCCGCGCCGAACAGGCGCTGCGCGACCGGGCGGATGCGCTGGAAGCGGCGGACAAGGTGAAAACCGCCTTCGTCGCGAACATGAGCTACGAATTGCGCACGCCGCTGACCTCGATCAGCGGCTTCGCGGAAATGCTCCACGGCGGCTATGCCGGCGCGCTGCCCGATCAGGCCAAGGGCTATGTCGAGGCGATCCTGGAATCGACCGAGCGGTTGGGCCTGCTGGTCGACGACGTGCTCGACCTGACGGTGGCGGCGGATGGCGCTGCGCGGTTCGAGGATGTCGATCTGGGGCAGGTGGTGCGCTCGGCGGCGGATACGCTGCGGTCGGCCGCGAATCGGCGCCGGCTCGACTTCGCGGTGGAGGTGGCGCGCTCGGTGGGGCGGATCAGTGGTGATCGCAGGCGGCTGAAGGAAGCGGTGGAGCACCTGTTGCGGCATGCGATCGAGCATACGCCGGAGGGCGGTCGCGTGCTGCTGCACGCGGACGGCGATGCGGCGCGGGCGCGGATCATCGTGTCCGACGACGGACCCGGCATGGAAGCCGAGGCGGTCGCCCATGCCTTTGACCGGTTCGCCGAGCCTGCGATCAAGGCGACCGGCGGGCGCGCGCTGGGGCTGGGCCTGCCACTCGCCAGGCAATTCGTCGAGACGCATGGCGGCACCGTGTCGCTGGTGTCCGAACTGGGCGCGGGCACGCTGGCGACGGTGGAGCTGCCGCGCCGTCAGGGATGACTTGGGAGCGTCGTCGCTCTATCCCGGCGTGATGCTGATCCTTCCCGACGCAGCCGCCACCGAGGCGTTCGGCCGTGCGCTGGCCACCCGTGTACGCCCCGGCGACATGATCACGCTGGAAGGGCCGCTGGGCGCCGGCAAGACGAGCATCGCGCGCGGCCTGCTCGCCGCACTGGGGCTGGCGGGCGAGGCGCCGTCGCCCAGCTTCGCGATCGTTCAGCCCTATGCCCCGCCCGAGGTCGATTTCCCCGTTCTGCATGTCGATCTGTATCGGCTGGACGGCGCGGACCAGTTGGAGGAACTGGGGCTGGAGGAAGCGCGCTGGGATTCGCTGCTGGTCGTGGAATGGCCCGATCGGGCGGGGCCCGACGCATGGCCCGATGCCCTCGCTTTGTCGCTGGAGATGACGCCGGATGGCGGTCGCCGCTTGACAGCGAAGGTGCCGGAGGCATGGGAGCAGCGATGGCCGATATGACCCCGCCCGCCGATGCGCCCGCCTTTCTCGCGACCTGTGGCTGGGAGGGTGCGGCAATCGCGCCGCTCGCCGGCGACGCGTCGTTCCGCCGCTATTTCCGGGTGACCGACGGCACGCGCAGCGCGGTGCTGATGGATGCGCCGCCACCGCATGAGGACCCGCGGCCGTTCCTGTCGGTCGCACGCTGGCTGACCGCCAAGGGCTTTGCCGCGCCGGCGATCCTCGGGCTGGACGAGGCGCGCGGGCTGGTCTTGCTCGAAGATTTCGGCGATGCCCGGATGCGCGAAGCGATCGAGGCGGATCCGGATGCCACCATCCCGCTCTATGCGGCGGCGGTCGACCTGCTGGTCGCCCTGCGCGCGCATGCACCCGAAGGATTGGCGCCGTACGACGCGGCGGTCCTGCACCGCGAGGTGGATCTGTTCACCCAGTGGTATGCGCCCGCCGTCGGGCGGCAAGTCGATACCGCCGGCTACCGCGCGGCATGGGATGCGGTGTTCGCGCACGGCCTGACCGACAAGCCGGTCTCCGTGCTGCGCGACTATCATGTCGAGAACCTGATGCTGGTCGGCCCTCAGCGGTCGCTGGGGCTGCTCGACTTTCAGGACGCGCTGGCCGGGCACGCCGCCTATGACCTCGTCTCGCTGTTGCAGGATGCGCGCCGCGACGTGGAGCCGTCGATCGAGGCGGCGATGCTGGCCCGCTATCTGGCCGCGACGGGCGAGGGGGATGGCTTTCTGAACGCCTATCATGTGCTGGGCGCGCAGCGGAACGCCAAGATCCTCGGCATCTTCACCCGCCTTTGGCAGCGCGACGGCAAGGCGCGCTACACCGCCTTGTGTCCGCGCGTCTGGGCCTATCTGGAGCGTGACCTGTCGCAGCCGGTACTGGCGCCCGTCGCCGCATGGTTCGCGGACAATATCCCGCCCGAATTGCGCGGCGATCCCGGAGTGCTGGCGGCATGAGCCGGCCGCGTGCCTTGCGCCCGCTGCCCGGCGGCACCGTTCCGACGACCGCGATGGTGATGGCGGCGGGGCTGGGCAAGCGGATGCGCCCGCTGACCGCCACCCGTCCCAAACCGCTGATCGAGGTCGCGGGCAAGCCGCTGATCGATCACGTCTTCGACAGGCTGCGTGCCGCCGGCATCGGCCGCGCGGTGGTCAACGTCCATTATCTGGCGGACACGCTGGAGGCGCATCTGGCCGATCGCTATCCGGACATGGAGATCGTCATCTCCGACGAGCGTGGGCGCTTGATGGAAACCGGCGGCGGGCTGGTACAGGCGCGCGGCCTGCTTGGTGACGAACCCGTGCTGGTCGTCAACAGCGACAATCTGTGGCTCGACGGGCCGATCGATGCGATCCGGCTGCTCGCCTCGCGCTGGGACGATGCGGCAATGGACGCGCTGCTGCTGATGGTGCCGCTGGCCCGCGCGCACAACCATGGCGGGCAGGGGGATTTCCACCTTGCCGCCGATGGCCGCATCACCCGGCGGCGGCGGGCGGGCACGGTCGCCCCCTTCTGTTATACCGGTATCCAGATGCTGCACCCGCGGCTGATCGCCGACTGGCCGGAAGGGCCGTTCTCCACCAACCTGTTCTGGGACCGCGCCATGGCGGCCGGCCGCGCTTACGGTCAGGTGCACCAGGGCCTCTGGTTCGATGTCGGCACGCCCGGCGCGATCCGCCGCACGGAAATGCTGCTCGCCGATGGCTGAGCTTCGGGGGCCGCGACTCTACACCATTCCGGCGCATCGCGGTTTTGCCGATGCGCTCGTCGCCGGGCTGAAACGGCGGGCGGGGGATGATCCGCTGGCGCTGGCGCAAGGGGCGATCCTGCTGCCGAACAACCGGGCGGTGCGCGCGGTGACGGATGCGTTCGTGCGGGCGAGCGGCGCGGGTCTGATCCTGCCGCGCATGGTGGCGCTGGGTGACCCGGAGGCGGGCGAGACCGCGGGCGCCGCGCTCGACCCGGCGGATGCCGCCGTACCGCCGCCGCCCGCCATCGCGCCCTATGCCCGCCGCATGATCCTGGCCCGACTGGTCGCGGAGGAACGCGCGCGCGCCGGCCAGCCGATCAATGCGGCGGAGGCGGTGCGCCTTGCCGGCGATCTCGCCCGTACGCTGGACCAGTTGCTGGTCGAGCAGGTGCCGCCGACGGCGCTGCGCGACATCGATCTGGGCGACCTGAACGCGCATTGGCAGCGCGCACTGGCGACGTTCAACGTGGTGCTGGATCGCTGGCCCGCCGAACTGGCGCGTGCCGGGATGATCGATGCGGCCGACCGCCGCACCCGGCTGCTCGACCGGCTGACCGAACGCTGGACCGCCACGCCGCCCGCCGGCTTCGTCTGTGCGGCCGGCATCACCGACACCGCGCCCGCCGTCGCGCGCCTGCTCCGCTGCGTGTCGGGGATGCCGCGTGGATCGGTGGTGTTCGCCGGGCTCGACCTGGCGATGCCGATCGAGGAATGGGACGCGCTGGGCCCGCACCGGCCCGATCCCGTCACCGGGCGCCGTCGCCGATCGATCGAGACGCATCCGCAATTCGTTCCCAAGCTGATGCTGGACCGCATGGGCGTCGGCCGGGGCGAGGTGAAGACGTGGCGCGGCGGCACCGAATATGATGCCGGCGCCGCGCGCGGACGCGCCATCGCCAACGCGCTGGCGCCCGCCGACTTCACCGGCAAATGGACCGACCTGCCCGCCGAGGACCGGCGCCTGCGCGGCGTGTCCTCGATCGACCTCGCCACCCCGGCCGAGGAAGCGCAGGCGATTGCGCTCGCCCTGCGCGGCGTGCTGGAAACGCCGGGCAGTACCGCAGCCCTCGTCACCCCCGATCGCGCGCTGGCCCGCCGCGTCGCGGTGCATTGCCGCCGCTGGGGGATCGAGATCGACGATTCGGCCGGCCGCCCGCTCTCCATCCTGCCGCCGGGCACCTTTCTGCTCGCGCTGGTCGAGGCGGCATCGCAGCATTTCAATCCGCTGGCGCTGCTTGCGCTGCTCAAGCACCCGCTGGTCCGGCAGAGTGAGCGCATCGCCTGGCTGGACGGGGTGCGCGCGCTCGACCGGGCGCTGCGTGGACCGCGCCCGGCACCGGGGCTGGACGGCATCGCCGCGCATCTGAAGAAGGGCACCGCCGCCGAGTTCTGGGCCCAGGCCTGCCCCGCGCTGGAACCGGTGGGGCGGACCTTTGGCGACGGGCCGCAGAGCCTGCACGGGCTGGTCGCCTGTTTGCGCGAATGTGCGCAGTCGCTGTGCGGCGACGTGTTGTGGGAAGGGCCGGCCGGGCGTGCCGCCGCCGAGTTCCTGAGCGCGCTGGAGGCCGAGGCGCATGCAGGGCCGCCGCGCGTCAGCCCGCAGGATGTGCCCGCGCTGCTCCGCACCCTGCTCGACGAGGTCGCGGTGCGCCCGCAGCGGGGGAGCAACCACCCGCGGCTCGCCATCTACGGCCTGATCGAAGCACGGTTGCAGACCGCCGACCTGATGATCGCCGGCGGGTTGAACGAGGGCGTCTGGCCCGGCCGCCCCGCGCCCGATCCGTGGCTGGCGCCGCGCATCCGCGCCGAGCTGGGCCTGCAGGGGCTGGAACGGCGTATCGGCATTGCCGCGCATGACCTGGCCGAGGCGATGGGCGCGCCCGCCGCGCTGCTGACGCGCAGCCGGCGCGATGCCAGCTCGCCGACGCTCGCCTCGCGCTTCTGGTTGCGGCTTCAGGCGATGGCGGGCGAGCGGTTCGAGCGCGATCTGGCGCTGGAGGACTGGACGCGCGTGCTGGATCAGCCGGCGGACCATGTGCCCGCCGAGCGCCCCGCGCCGATGCCGCCCGCCGCGCTGCGCCCGCGTGCCATCTCGGTCACCGAGGTCGACCGGTTGAAGGCGGACCCGTTCGCCTTTTACGCGCGCCGCGTGCTGCGGCTGATGCCGCTGGAGCCGGTGGATGCGGACCCCAGTGCTGCGTGGCGGGGAACCGCGGTGCACGACATCCTGGAGGCGTGGTGGAAGCAGGACCGCTGTGCGCCCGATGCGCTGCGCGGGCGCGCCGCCGCGATGATGAAGGACCAGCGCGTTCACCCGATGATGCGCGCGCTGTGGTGGCCGCGGCTGGAGGAGGCGATCGACTGGATCGCGCGCACCGTCGCCGAACAGGCCGCCGCCGGGCGATCGGTGCTGAGCGCCGAGGGGCAGGGGCAGGTCGTCCATGCCGGCGTCACCCTGTCGGGCCGCTACGACCGGATCGACCGGCTGGCCGATGGTGGGGTGGCGATCATCGACTACAAGACCGGCAAGCCCCCCTCCACCGCGGCGGTGCGCGACGGGTACAGCCTGCAACTGGGGCTGCTCGGCCTGATCGCCGAGCGCGGCGGGTTCGAAGGCGTGCGGGGCAAGGCGGGGGCGTTCGAATATTGGTCGATGGGCCGGGGTCGCGAGGGCCTGGGCTATATCGCCACGCCGGTCGACCCGGATGGCAAGCGCGAGCGTATTCCCACCGACGATTTCGTCGGCATCGCCGCCAGCAACTTCGCCGATGCCGCCGCGGCATGGCTGACCGGCACCGCGCCGTTCACCGCCAAGCTGGTGCCCGAATATGCTCCTTATGCCGAATACGACCAACTGATGCGCCGGGACGAATGGTATGGCCGGGACCGGTAACGTGATGGCGCAGCTGCCCCGGTTGAAGGGCGCACAGGCCGACGCCAGCAATCCGGAGGCGCATGTCTGGCTGTCGGCGTCGGCGGGGACCGGCAAGACGCAGGTGCTGGCCGCGCGCGTGTTCCGCCTGTTGCTGCGCGGCGTTTCGCCCGATGCGATCCTGTGCCTGACCTTTACGAAGGCGGGCGCCGCGGAAATGGCACAGCGGATCAACGGCCGGCTCGCCGCCTGGGTGCGCATGCCCGATACCGAACTGGGCGCCGACCTGATCGCGCTGGGCGAGCGGGTGACGCCGGAACTGCGCGCCCATGCCCGCACGCTGTTCGCCCGGGTGCTGGATGCGCCAGGCGGGGGGCTGCGCATCCAGACCATCCACGGCTTCTGCCAGGGCCTGCTTGCCGCCTTCCCGGTGGAGGCGGGGCTGACCCCCGGTTTCCGCCCGCTGGAGGCGCGCGAGGAGGCGGGGCTGGCGCGCGAGGCGCTGGCGATGATGCTGGAGCGCGCCGAGACGGAGGGGCGCGAGGCGCCGATCGCGACGGTCGGCCGATTGTCGCTGCGGCTGGGCGAGGGCGGGGCGGAGGCGTTCCTGGCCGCCTGTGCCCGCGCGCCGGGGGCGCTGGAGGCCCTGCCGACCGGTATCCAGCCATGGCTGCGCCGCGCGCTGGACCTGCCCGCGGGCGATATCGACGAGGCGATCGCGGAAGGCTGCGACTGTCTGGACCGTGACGCGATCGCGCGGATTGCGGGGGCGAACCGCGCCTGGGGCACCGCGACCGGCCAGAAGGTGGTCGCGACGATCGAGGCGTGGATGGACGCGCCCCCGGCGGAACAGGCGGCGAGTCTCGCCGAGTTGATGGGCACCGTCTTCACCGCCAAGGGCGAGCCGCGCAAGGCATCCAAGAAGCTGACCGATGCCGAGCCCGATTACGAAGAGATCGCACTGGAACTGGGCAGCGAATGCCGCCGATTGCTGGGGCTGGCGGCCCGCGCGCGCTATGCCGACCTCCTCGCCGATGCGCTGACCGTCGGGCGCGATTATGCCCGCGCCTATGTCGAGGCGAAGCGGCAGGTGGGGGCGGTCGATTTCGACGATCTGATCCGTACCACCGTCGGCCTGCTGGAACAGCCGGGCATCGGCGACTGGGTGCGCTACAAGCTGGATCAGGTGACCGAGCACGTCCTGATCGACGAGGCGCAGGACACGAACCTGAACCAGTGGCGCATCGTCCGGGCGCTGTCCGACGAGTTCTTCGTCGGCCGCGGCGTTTATGCGCCGTCGGTGCGCACCCTGTTCACGGTGGGCGACTACAAGCAGGCGATCTTCGGCTTCCAGGGAACGGACCCGATCAACTTTGCTGCGGCCGAGCGGCATTTCAGCGGCAAGGCATCGCTGGTCGCCGGGGACGAGAGCCTGCCCGACGACGAGCGCGGCCTGCCGTTCAACCAATTGTCGCTGACCCACAGCTTCCGCACCACGCGCCCCGTGCTGGAATTCGTTGATGCCGCGATCGATGCGGTCGGCGATGCCGGGCTGGGCGTCATGGCCGCGATCGAGGAACATGCCAGCGAGGTGCCCGGTCCTGGCCGCGTCACGCTGTGGCCGCCGGTCAATGCGGGCGGCAGCGAGGAGGACGAGGAAGGCTGGATCGACGATGCGGTGCGCAAGGTCGCCACCGACGTCGCGCGTGCCGTCCGCCGCTGGCTGGACGCCGGCGTGATGCTGGAAAGCAAGGGGCGCCCGCTGGAGCCGCAGGACGTGATGATCCTGGTCAAGCGGCGCGGCGACCTCGCCTCGCTGATCGTCGCGCGGCTTTATGCGGAAGGGGTGCCGGTCGCCGGCGTCGATCGCCTCCGTTTGAACGCGCCGCTGGCGGTGCAGGACCTGCTCGCCGCGATCCGCTTCGTGCTGCAACCCGATGACGACCTGTCGCTGGCGTCGCTGCTCGTCTCGCCGCTGGTCGGCTGGACGCAGGACCAGTTGATGGCGGCCGCACCGCGCGATCATGGCAGCCTGTGGGCGCATCTCGTGCGCACCCAGACCCCGAATGCGCTGGGGCCCCTTCGCGGTATGCTGGCCCGCGCCGACATCGCCACGCCCTATCAGTTCCTCGAAGAATTGCTGTCCGGGCCGCTGGACGGGCGGCGCAAGCTGATCCGGCGGCTGGGCACCGAGGCACGTGATCCGATCGAGGAACTGCTGAACGCCGCGCTGACCTTCGAGAGTACGACCACGCCGTCGCTGCAACGCTTCCTCGACTGGTTCGACCGGGGCGATGTCGAGATCGTGCGCGACCCTTCCGCCCCGCTCGACGCGGTGCGGGTGATGACGGCGCATGGGTCCAAGGGGTTGCAGGCGCCGCTGGTCATCCTTGCCGATGCCGCGATCGACCCGACCGCTTCTCCACGATCGATCCTGCGCTGGGCGCCCGAGCCCGGCGAACAGCCCATTCCCGTATTTTCGCCGCGCGGGGACGAGCGGGGCGGCCCGCTGGACGTGGTGGCCGACGAACTGGCGGCACGTGAACTGGCCGAGCATTGGCGGCTTTTCTACGTCGCGGCGACGCGGGCGGAGGAACAGCTTGTTATCGCCGGTGCGCTCGGCAAGCGCGCCGCGGGCGAGCCGCCGCGCGACAGCTGGTACGCCGCCTGTGCGCGCGCGCTGACCGCGCTGGGTGTGCCGGAAGGGGAGGGCGAGCGCGTCTTCACCGGCCGCGAACCGCAGCCGCCGGTGCCGCCGCGCGCACGGAGCGGGGTGGCGGCGCCGATGGCGCGCGTCGCACTGCCCGATTGGGCGCATGCGCCGGCACCCGTCGAGTCGCGCCCGCCGCGCCCGCTGGCACCGTCCGCGCTGGGCGAGGACCGCGTCGCCGATCCGCCACCGACGCCCGCGATGCGCGCCGCGGCGGAGCGTGGGCGGCTGATCCACTGCCTGCTGGAGCGCCTGCCGGCGGTTGCCCCGGTACAGCGCGCGGGCGCCGCCGACCGCTGGCTCGCCACGGCCGGTCATGTCGAGGATGCCGCGCAGCGGGCGGCGCTGTCCGCCACGGTGCGCGCGATCCTGGATGATCCGGCACACGCGGCGCTGTTCGGCCCCAATTCGCTGGCCGAGGCGCCGATCGCTGCGACCCTGCCCAGCGGGCATGTCATATCGGGGCAGGTCGACCGGTTGCTGGTGGAGGCGGACCGTGTGTCGCTGGTCGATTATAAGACCGGCCGCCGCGCCCCGGCGACGCTGGAGGAGGTGCCGGATTACCATCTGCAACAGATGGGCGCCTATGCCGCGGCGCTGCGCGTCATCTTTCCGGGACGCGCGATCGAGGTTGCCTTGCTCTACACCGCCGGGCCGCGAATGATCGTGATCCCGCCCGCCGTGCTGGAGGCGAACAAGCCGCGCTTTGTGGCGGCGGAGCAAAGCTAGCGGTTGAGCGGTTGAGGGCCTGACCCTAGATCGGCCACATCCAAGGAGATTACGACATGGCAACCAAGCAGATCACCGACGCCAGCTTCGACGCGGACGTGCTGAATTCCGACAAGCCGGTGCTGGTGGATTTCTGGGCGGAATGGTGCGGCCCGTGCAAGATGATCGGCCCGTCGCTGGAGGAACTGTCCGAAGAGCTGGGCGAGCAGGTGACGATCGCCAAGCTGAACATCGACGACAATCCCGATGCCCCCGGCCGCTACGGCGTGCGCGGCATTCCGACGATGATCCTGTTCAAGGCCGGCACCCCCGCCGCGACCAAGGTCGGCGCCGAGCCCAAGGGCCGGATCAAGGCCTGGCTGGAAGGCGCGCTCTGATCGTTCACGCCCTCTCCCCCGGCGGGAGAGGGCCTTTTCGTCAGCTTCGATAGTCGGCGTTGATGCTGATGTAACCATGGGTCAGGTCGCACGTCCAGACCGTGGCCTCGCCCTCGCCGATCCCCAGATCGACGCCGATCTCGACCTCCTGACCCTTCAGATGCGCCGTCACGGGCGCTTCGTCATAGCCCTCGACTGCCAGCCCCTCGCGCGCGACCAGCGTGTTGCCGAAGCGGATCGACAGTCGGTCGCGCTCCGCCGGCTCGCCCGCCTTGCCGACCGCCATCACGACCCGTCCCCAATTCGCATCCTCGCCCGCCACCGCGGTCTTCACCAGCGGAGAGTTGGCGATCGACATCGCGATACGGTGCGCGGACCGGTCGCTATCGGCGCCCGTCACCTGAACCTCGATCAGCTTGGTCGCGCCCTCGCCGTCGCGCACCACCAGCACCGCCAGCTGGTGGCACAGATCGGCCAGCGCGGCGCGGAACGCGTCCGCCCCGTCGCTGTCGTCGTCGACCAGGGGCGCATTGCCCGCCGCGCCGGTGGCAAAGGCCAGCACCGTGTCGCTGGTCGAGGTATCGCCGTCCACCGTGATGCAGGAAAAGCTTCGCGCGTTGGCGCCCGTCATCGCGCGTTGCAGGAACGCCGGATCGACCGCGGCGTCGGTGAAGATGAAGCCCAGCATGGTCGCCATGTCGGGCGCGATCATCCCCGAACCCTTGATGATCCCGGCCAGCGTCACGGTGCGCCCGTCCACTACTGCCGTCGTCACCGCGCCCTTGGCGAAGGTGTCAGTGGTCATGATCGTCGCGGCGGCATCCTCCCACCCGCACGGCTCGGTGGCGAAAGCGGCGTCGAGCCCGGCCTCGGCCTTGTCGATCGGCAGCGGCACGCCGATCACCCCGGTCGATGCGACGAACACGTCCGACGGCACGCACCCGATCGCCGACGCCGTACGCGCCGCGATCGCCTCCACCGCCGCGCGCCCGCGATGCCCGGTGAACGCGTTGGAGTTCCCCGCATTCACCACCAGCGCGCGCGCCTGCCCCAGCACCAGCGCCTGCCGGCACCATTCCACCTCCGGCGACGGGCACCGGCTGTTGGTCAGCACCCCCGCGACGCTCGTCCCATCCGCCAGCGTCACGAACGTCAGGTCGCACCGGTCCCACGCCTTGTACCGTGCCCGCGCGACGCGCAGGCCGACGCCCGCAATGGCGGGCATGGCGGGGAAGGGGCGGGCGAGGGGGGACGCGTTCATGGTGCCTACATACGCCGTGCCGCGCAGCGGGCAAGACGGGGGGATACTTGACGTGTCTTGCAGGATGAAGTGCATTGGAGCGGGGGACACGTAGATGAGGTCGAGCGAGTTACCTGGCGCGGCCGGTTCGCGACTTACCGGCTCGGGACGTGGACTGATGATCGGCGTGCTGGCGCTGATCGCGGTGTTGGCGCTGCTGTTGCTGGCGATCGGCATCGTCACGGCCGGCACCGCATTCCGATATCTGCGCGCGCCGGTTCCTACCCGCCTGCCGCGCGACCTGCCTGTGCCTGCGTAGCCGCCCCGACCGTTGAATGATGTCGCGACTTGGTTCGGGCCGGACGATTATCCTGCGCAGGCGATCCGCAGGAACGAGGAGGGGCGCGTGCGCGTCGCGCTGCTCATCGATGCAGACGGCCGGCCATCTGCGTGCGAGGTGATGGAGAGCAGCCATCACCGGCTTCTCGACCGCGCGACGTGCCGCGCCGCGGTGCGCCATGCGCGCTACGCACCCGCTCGGGACAGGAGCGGCGCTGCTATTCCTGCGAGGGTCGATCTAAGTGCCGTACGGTGGCGTTTGCCGTCAGAGTAGGTGGACGGCGTTCCTCCACTGTCTTAAGACCGTGGCCGATGAACCTGCTTCTGCTCCTGTCGGCCCTGCTGTCTGCGCTTACCGGCGCGGTCGGGGTGACGCGCGGGACGGGTGTGCAGCAGGTCGTCGCCGGGCAGGCTGCTGTGGCGCAGGTGCAGGCTGCACGCGCGCCGGCAGTGAGCAGTCGACCCGCGCAATTTCTGCCCCGCCTGTTCGATATTCGGCACCTGGCGATCTTCGTTGCGCCCATGCCGCGCGCGATCGTCCCACTCTATGCAGGCCGCCGGCGCGAATAACGGCTTGGCGCCGGCCGCGGCCGGACCCATCTCTCCATCACGACCCACGCGTGGCGCGCCCTATGCGGCTGCGCCCGCATCCTTCAGATAACAGGAAATGCCCATGTTCGGCGGCCTCGCCAAATCCTTCTTCGGTTCGTCCAACGACCGATATGTCAAGTCGCTCAACCCGATCCTGGCCAAGATTGCCAGCTTTGAACCCGCGCTGCAGGCGATGTCGGACGCCGAACTCGCCGGCCAGACGGTGAAGTTTCGCGAGCAACTGGCGAACGGGGCCACGCTCGACAGCCTGCTGCCTGAGGCGTTCGCGACGGTGCGCGAGGCGGCCAAGCGCGTGCTCGGCCAACGGCATTACGATGTGCAGATGATCGGTGGCATCGTGCTTCACCGCGGCGAGATCGCCGAAATGCGCACCGGTGAGGGCAAGACGCTGGTCGCGACCCTCGCCACCTACCTCAATGCCCTGCCCGGCAAGGGCGTGCATGTCGTCACCGTCAACGACTATCTGGCGAATCGCGACGGGCGCTGGATGGCGCGCGTCTATGGTTTCCTGGGGCTCACCACCGGCGTGATCATCCCGAACCTGACCGACGAGCAGCGGCGCGACGCCTATGCCGCGGACATCACCTACGGCACGAACAACGAGTTCGGGTTCGACTATCTGCGCGACAACATGAAGTATGAGCGCACGGGCATGGTGCAGCGTGCGTTCAACTTCGCGATCGTGGACGAGGTCGACTCCATTCTGATCGACGAGGCGCGCACCCCGCTGATCATCTCGGGCCCGACCGACGACAAGTCCGAACTCTACATCAGCGTCGACGCGATCGTGAAGCAGCTGGAGCCGGCCGACTATGAGAAGGACGAGAAGCAGCGCTCGATCATCCTGACGGAGGAGGGCACCGAGCGGGCCGAGCGGTTGCTGGAGAATGCCGGGCTGCTGCAGGGCGCGAACCTGTACGATTTCGAGAACACGCAGGTGGTCCACCACCTGAACCAGGCGCTGCGTGCGAACATGATGTTCAAGCGCGACACCGACTATATCGTCAAGGACGGCAAGGTCGTCATCATCGACGAGTTTACCGGCCGTATGATGGACGGACGCCGCTGGTCGGAAGGGCTGCACCAGGCGGTGGAGGCCAAGGAGGGCGTCAATATCGAGCCCGAGAACCAGACCATGGCCTCGATCACCTTCCAGAATTATTTCCGCATGTATCCCAAGATCGGCGGCATGACCGGCACCGCGGCCACCGAGGCGGCCGAATTCTACGACATCTACAAGCTGAACGTCGTCACCATCCCGACCAACCTGCCGATCAGCCGCGTCGACGAGGAAGACGAGTTCTACAAGAACACGCAGGACAAGTTCCGGGCGATCGCGCGCAAGATCGGGGAGCATGCGGCCAAGGGGCAGCCGGTGCTGGTCGGCACCGTGTCGATCGAGAAGTCGGAACTGCTGTCGGAATTCCTGATGCAGGAGGGGGTGCAGCACAAGGTGCTGAACGCGCGCTATCACGAGATGGAGGCGCATATCGTGGCGCAGGCCGGCCGGCTGGGCGCGGTGACGATCGCGACCAACATGGCGGGCCGCGGCACCGACATCCAGCTCGGCGGCAACCTGGAATTCCGCATGTCGGACGAGCATGCCGACTTCATCGAGGGCACGCCCGAATATGAGGCGATCGCCGAGCGCGTCCGCGCCGAGATCGCCGCCGAGAAGAAGGCGGTGCTGGCGGCCGGCGGCCTGTTCGTGCTGGGCACCGAACGCCACGAAAGCCGCCGCATCGACAACCAGTTGCGCGGCCGTTCCGGTCGTCAGGGCGACCCCGGCCTGTCGCGCTTCTATCTCAGCCTGGACGACGATCTGCTCCGCATCTTCGGACCCGATACGCTGTTCGCCAAGATGATGCGCTCCAACATCGAGGATGGCGAGGCTATCGGCAGCAAATGGCTGACCAAGGCGATCGAAACCGCGCAGAAGAAGGTGGAGGCGCGCAACTACGACGTGCGCAAGCAGGTCGTCGAATATGACGACGTGATGAACGATCAGCGGAAGGTCATCTACGAACAGCGCGCCGACATCATGGATGCCGAGACGGTGGGCGAGATGGTCGCCGACATGCGCACCGAAACGGTGAACACGATCGTCGGCGGTGCCTGCCCGCCCAATTCCTATCCCGAGCAATGGGATGTGGCCGGGATGAAGACGCAGTTGAAGGAACTGCTCAACATCGAGCCGCCGATCGACGACTGGCTGACTGAAGAGGCGATCGATCCGGAGATCGTGCTGGAGCGGGTGACGGCAGAGGCCGATGCGATGGTGGAGGCAAAGTCCAAGGAACTGGAGCCCGACACCTGGGTGCAGGTCGAAAAGTCGATCCTGCTCCAGAACTTGGACCACCACTGGAAGGAGCATCTGGCGACGTTGGATGCCTTGCGCCAGGTGGTGCATTTGCGCGCCTATGCGCAGAAGACGCCGATCAACGAGTATAAGCAGGAGGCATTCTCGCTGTTCCAGCGCATGCTGGACGTGATCCGCGAGGACGTGACGCGCACCATCGCGCACGCGCAGTTCCAGTTCCAGGCGCCGCCGGAACTGCCCGAACTGCCCGACTTCATCACGTCGCATTTCGACCCGTTCACCGGCGAGGACGATACGCGCGATATCGACGCCGGCACGCTGGGCCTGATCCAGACGCAGTTGCCGCCGCTCCAGTCCCCGCAGCCCGAGCCGCAAACGTTCGGCGACGACCCGGCGGAATGGGAAGGCCGCGTCAACCGCAACGCGCCGTGCCCGTGTGGATCGGGGCGCAAATACAAGCACTGCCACGGTGCGGTGACCGCCTGATACGAAAAGGGCCGGCGAGGGAAACCCCGCCGGCCCTTTTTCACGACCGCTTGCCGGATCGTGCGACGATCAGCGCTTCGGCTTGGGCAACACCACCGTCGGGCCGATCGAATTGACCACCGCACGGGCATCAAACGCACGCAGATTGTCGCGCGGGATCGGACCCTTGCGCATCACCACCTCGGCCGTCGCCTCGTACCGGTCGACGGTGCGGATATCGACGCCGCCGCCCCATGGGCCACCCCAGAAGGGATCCCACGACCGCCAGCCGAACCCGGCGCCGTGGAAGCGCCACATCGGGCCCCACAGGCCGCCGCCGAACCCGCCGAAACCACCGCCAAAGGCGGTCGGGTTCGAATAGGTTCGCGACCGCAACTGCGTATCGCGGTCGGCCATCACGAAATAATCATAACCGTTGGCAAGCGTCAGTTCCGCCGCGCGGAACAGCAGATACCGCTCGACCGTGTCGCGCGCGGTAACGGTGTTACCGGCAAAGCTCACCAGGAAGCGGTTGGGCTCGATCTGGCGATCCGAGTAACCCGTGGCATAGAAGCCCGAACCCGTGGCAGGGCGATACGTAGTTTCCGTCGCGCAGCCCGCGACGAGCAGAGTACCCGCCGTCAGGGCGGCTATCAGTGCCTTGCGACCAATTTGCATGGACTCTTTCCTTCTCCGTCCACCGCATCGACGGCGAACCTGTTCGCTCGTACCCGTTCAACCCAGAACGTTCGATGAACGGGTTTGCTCCCGCGACGAATTGTTGGGGATCATGCCCCGATCAGATGCAATGCAATCGATCGCCGGTGGGGCCGACGGCGGTGTTCGAACAGGTAGAGCGACTGCCATGTGCCGATTGCCAGCCGGTGGTCGAGGACCGGTATCGCCAGATTGACGCCGGTGAGGGCCGTGCGCAGATGTGCGGGCATATCGTCCGCCCCCTCATCGTCATGCGTATAGGCCCGCGCATCCTCGGGCGCGATGCGGGCGAAATAGGCGAGCAGATCGACCTGCACCTCGGGCGATGCGTTTTCCTGGATCAGCAGCGAGGCGGAGGTGTGCCGACAGAACAAGGTGAGCAACCCCTCCGCCATATCCTGCTGGTCTACCCAGCTGGTGACGCGGCGGGTGATATCGAACAGGCCCTGCCCGGGCGTGTCGATGGAAAGAAGCGTGGTGGCCTGGCGCATGGCGTCTCAATGCTTCGGCGGCGCAAACGGCCTCAAATGGACCTACATGCCCGCACATGCGTTAGCCCGGCACTTCTCGAGGAGACGCATGATGAAGTCGAACCTGCTTGCAGCCCTGGCGGTGGCCACGCTTGCCGTGCCGGTGACCGTCGCCCCCGTCGAGGCGCAGCGCCGCGACCGTGACTATCGCTGGCACGGCGACGACCGCAACTGGGAGCCGTCGCGCGACTATCGGCGCGGCAATTATCGCGAGCGGCGCCTCAGCCGGAACGACCAGATCTATCGCGGGCAGGACGGCCGCACCTATTGCCGCCGTAACGATGGCACGACCGGTCTGGTGATTGGCGCGGTCGGCGGCGGCGTGCTGGGCAACCTGGTAGGCGGCGGCACGCTCGGCACGCTGCTGGGTGCCGGCGGTGGCGCGCTGCTCGGCCGTCAGGTCGATCGCGGCAAGGTTCGCTGCCGCTGACCGATACGCAGCGATGCATGGAGGCGCCGGTGGGGAAACCCTCCGGCGTTCTTTTTTGGGGTGAGGGTGGCCGCCAAGGGACGAGCACGGGGGAAATGCGCGACCACCCTCGTCCGTCATGACGGAGCGGTCGTCGTCCAGCCTTGATCGCCGCGACACGCCCGCTGAACTGCAGTTGTCATAATGGTTGTCATAACGCTTGTAATAATGCCGCCGGGTGCGAGCCGTTGGCTCAAGCACAAAATGGCGGAAAACCTACAGCGCCGGTGGCTCCCTGAGTAGGATTCGAACCTACGGCCGCTCGATTAACAGTCGAGAGCTCTACCGCTGAGCTATCAGGGAATGTCCGGCGCTGTGGGGGGCTCTATAAACGGCTCGAAAAAGCTTGCAAGCCTCTTTTTTGGCAGATGCGCGTCAGGAGGCGAATTGCTCCATGGTGATGCGGTCGTCGAGCGCATGTTCGGGGTCGAACAGCAGCGTCAGTTCGCGCGAACGGTCCATGCAGATGTCGACGCGGGCGACATCGCGCACTTCGCGCTGGTCGGCCACCGCAGAGACGGGGCGCTTGGAGGAATCGAGGATGCGGATCGAGAAGCGGGCCCGGTCGGTCAGGATCGCGCCGCGCCAGCGCCGCGGGCGAAACGGGCTGATCGGGGTGAGCGCCAGCATGCCCGATCCGAGCGGCAGGATCGGCCCCTGCGCCGACAGGTTGTAGGCGGTGGACCCGGCGGGCGTGGCCACGAGGATCCCGTCGCAGGCGAGTTCGGGCATGACGATGCGGTCGTTGACGCTGATTTCCAGATTGGCGGTCTGGCGGGTTTCACGCAGCAGGGAGACTTCGTTGATCGCAGGCAGCGTGTGCACACGGCCATCGACGGCGGTCACCGTCGCCTGCAGCGGCGTGACCTTGAACGGGCGTACCCGCATCAGCCGCTCCTCCAGGCCGTAGCTGCGCCATTCGTTCATCAGGAAGCCGACCGTGCCCAGATTCATCCCGAACACGGGCACCGGCGGCTTGCGGCGCTCCAGCATGCCGTGCAGCGTCTGGAGCATGAACCCGTCGCCGCCGAGCGCGATGACGACATCGGCGTCATCGGCATCGACCCAGTCGGCCATGTCGCGAAGCTCGGCCGCCGCTTGCTGCGCAGGCGGTGTCGGCGAGGCGACCAGCGCCCGCCGTTCATACTCGCTCATCCGCCGGTGACGCTCATGTGTCGCGACACGGCGGGGGCGGCACCGCTTTCGATGCGGAAATCATGGCGCGCCGGCTTGATCGCCAGCCCGGCATCGATCGCGGCGTCGAGTGCGGGCAGCCCGCCGGCCCGCAATGCGGCCTTCAGGTCCACCTGATCCTCATGGCCCAGGCACATGAACAGCTTGCCCTCCGTGGTCAGCCGGACCCGGTTGCAGCCATCGCAGAAATTCGCGGTCAGGGGCGAGATCAGGCCGAGGCGCGTCTGCGTGCCCTCGACCCGCCAATAGCGGGCCGGGCCACCGGTGCGATGCGCCGCGCGGGCCAGCGGGAAGCGGGCGGACAGATCGTCGAACACGGCGGTCAGCGGTAGGAAGCGGTCGACCCGGTCCTCGTCGATGGCGCCGAGCGGCATGGTTTCGATCAGAGACAGGTCCAGCCCCTCGTCGATGCACCATTGCAGCATCGGGGCGATCTCGTCCTCGTTCAGCCCTTTCAGCGCGACCATGTTGATCTTGACGGCAAGACCGGCATCGCGCGCGGCGAGGATGCCGCGGAGGACGCCGTCCACATCGCCATGACGGGTGATGAAGCGGAAGCGGTCGGGATCGCGGCTGTCGAGGCTGACATTGACGCGTGCCATGCCGGCTTCGACCATTTCGGGCGCATATTGTGCCAGACGTGTCCCATTTGTGGTCATGGTCAGCTCGTCCAGCCCGGTGCCGACATGGCGGCCGAGGCGCCGGACGAGGTCGCCGACATCGCGACGGACGAGCGGTTCGCCACCCGACAGGCGGATCTTGGTCACGCCGCGCGCGATGAAGCGCTCCGCGATGACGGCGATCTCTTCCAGGCTCAAAAGCTTGGCGCGCGGCAGGAACGTCATGTTTTCCGCCATGCAATAGCGGCATCGCAGGTCGCAGCGATCGGTCACCGAGATCCGCAGATAGCGGATCACGCGACCATGCTGGTCGGCCAGGGGCTGACCCACAAATACTTCCGGAGCCATGCTCACTTGGCTAGGACCTTGGCACCTGAGCGGCAAGTCCGTTTCGCATTGGCGGGAAAAGAGACGGCGGCTAGGCTGGTTGGATGAAGCAGGGGACGATCCATTCGCGCGAGGATGTAGTGGCAACGGGCATCGTCCTGATTTCGTTCCGGCCCGGCCCCGTGCCCGACAGCGCCCTGATCGACGCGGTGGCACAGACGGGGCGGCAGCCGGTGGTCGTCCAGCCCGAGGATGCGAGCGCGAATCGCTTTGCGGCGGGTGCGGCGCGCATCGCGCTGATCGATGCGCGCGATGCCCCCGACATCATGCTGGCGGCGGCGGAACGGCTCGCGCCCGGCGTGGAGGCGGTCGGCGGCGCCTTGCTGGTGCTGAGCGCGCCGGCACTGGCGATGCGGGCAAGCGACGCCGGAGCGACGCATCACTGTTCAGACATCGCGGTGCTGTCCGCTGGTCTGGCGCTGGCGGC